>CBFGNI010000001.1:0-68515 GCA_965650105.1 uncultured bacterium
TATCAAACTAAGGAAGAATAAAAAAGCAGGTCTTAGTGGTAATGTGGCATTATCAGCATCGGACAATACATACTTCTTTACCCGCAACTCAGGCAATGTTAATTACCGGAAAAATAAATTATCGCTTTATGTCAATGCCAGTCAACTGCATGGTACAGGTAATATGAGGCAACATGTAGACCGCAAAGCTATAGACCAGCAAACACAGGCTATTACTCAATACACTGAGCAAAGCAGTTTTCAGAAAGAGACCTTTGGTGATAATAGCATGAAATTAGGCGGTGACTATGAAGTGAATGATAAACTAAGTATAGGCGCATCGGTAAAAGGCATTTACCATCCTAATACCCAGCGCGACCTTAGCAATAACACCATGTACGACTATGTGCATAATACAATTGTTGATAATACTGCGGAAAATCAACGTGGTTTCTGGAGAAGAAATTTGAACAGTAATGTAAACATGAGTTATAAACCTACGAAAGACCAGGAGATAACCGTAGATGTAGATAACCTGATGCTAACACAGAAGGACTATCAGGAACTGGATAGTAAAAACTTTGATGAGCAAGGGGTGGAATTACCTACAGGCCTTTTATTAAGAAGCCAGTTTCCGTTAAGCATGAATGTATCAGTTGGTAAAGCTGATTATACCAATAAGCTGAATGATAGATGGAATCTGGAGGCAGGTGTGAAAAGCAGCCTTGTAAGAAATGAAGCGGGTAGCTTCTATGATATTTACAAGAATGATAACTGGCAAAACGATGAGACACGCACCAATAATTTCATTTACAAAGAGAATATTAATGCTGCCTATGTAAGTGCCGACAGACAGCTGGGTAAAAAGTGGCAGGCAAAAGCGGGGCTGCGTATGGAGAATGCAAATATCAAAGGTTTGCAGGAAGTGACAGGGCAGAGCTTTAACCGTTCGCTTACGTCATTATTCCCAACGGCATTTGTAGGCTATAAGCTGGATGAGAAAAATAGTTTTGAAGTGAATGCAGGCAGGCGTATCCAACGCCCATCGTACCGCAGTTTAAATCCGTTTGCATTCTATCTGTCTCAATACACCTACACATCGGGCAATGCCAACCTGATGCCCGAGTTCAGGAATTTTGTAGAAGCGAAGCATAATTATAAGAACATGATCTTCTCTGAAATTTCTTATGCAAGAGTATATAACACAATAAATACAGGCGCTATTATATACGATGCAGTTACAAAAGCATTGCAAAATACTTATGGTAATGGTGGCAGTAAAACCAATATGCACTGTGCTGTAAGTTATAGCCAGGAAGTAGCTGCGTGGTGGACGCTTTCAGGATCGTACGAATGGTATCATAACGACTACCAGGATACCAATGGCAATTCTATCGCAATATCAGACGGACATGCTGTAAGTGTGGTGAATCAATTCAGCTACAAAGGCTGGAGTTTGGATACTTTGTATGCATACAACAGCGGCGACTTGCAAAGTGTAACTGAACGTAACAAACCAAGTCACTGGACCGAAGCAAGCGTTGCTAAAAAGATATGGAAGGATACAGCTACTATTAAACTATCAGCAGAAGATCCCTTCCATTTATACCAATATGCAGCAGTGCAAAATGGTGCAGGTATTGTAAATAGCAGTGTCAACCAATTTGCTACACGCCAGTTTGCGTTAGGTTTTACTTACAATTTTGGCCAGAAGCAAGATGTAAAGCAGCACAACAGCAATGTGGAAGAATCGAAGAGGATGTAGTTTATAAAGCTTTCTTCTTTTTAAACGCAAACAAAACAACGCCCGTAGCTATAATGCCTAAAGCGAATAAGATGAATTCTGTCTTACTGCTTAGCAAGATGAACAACCAGATGATAATGCTAATTATAGCAGGTATCGGGAACCAAGGCATTTTATAAGGCATGTGTTCTTTTACCTTTCTATAGTGCAACGCGATCAACCCAAATGCCTGCCCAACAAATTGTATCAGAATGCGCATAGCTATGATAGCGCTGATAACATCACCCAGTTTAAACAACAGGCTGAATACAAATGCCAGTCCGCCCAAGGCTAAAAGTGATATATGCGGGAAATGATGTTTGGGGTGCACCTTGGCAAATACTTTAAAGAAGTCGCCATTTTTGGCTGCTGCATAAGGTATGCGGGAATAGCCAAGAATAACAGAAAATAAAGAAGCGAGTGCAATACATAATACTAGTACAGTTGCTATTTGGGCTACCGTATGATTATATAGATGTTCGAAATAAGTGCTTACGATGAAGTTAGACGAAGCGATCACTTCCCACGGCAATACACCCAGCAAAACAGTTTGCATACCAATGTATAGTATAGCTATACCGGTAATAGAGATGAACATGCTACGTGGTATGTTACGTTCAGGGTTGCTTATCTCAGCGCCCAGGTGGCAAACATTATAGTAACCTAGGTATGAGTAAACCGTTTTGAGCGATGACTGCCCTAGCGCAGCAAAAAAGGCGAAGGAGAGTATATCATTATCGAACTTGAAGTTGAAAGCTTGTTTGGCATTGAAATGTGGTATACCGGATGCTATTAACCAAAGTATAGTGCCGCCCGTTATTATCCAAAGTAGTATAGATATCTTGCCAATGCTCTTGATGCCACGATAGAGTAGTGCAACTAACAGGATGACCAAGCCACCACTTACCATTTTTTGTTGGTACTCACCCAATGGTACCAGGTAAGTGAAATATTGAGAGAATCCGATAGCGCCACTTGCTACCACAAGGGGAGCTTGTATGGTGGTTTGCCATATAAAGAGAAAAGCCATTAACCGCCCCCATTTCCCTTTGTATAGTTTTTGAAGGAACACGTAACTGCCCCCGGCTTCAGGCCATTTAGCGCCAAGCTCAGCCCATACGCTGCCATCCATATAGGCAAGTACCGCACCTAATAGCCAGGCAAGCAGGCACAATGGCCCCTGCATAAGGCCCACAATGAAAGGTATAGTAACAAACGGACCAATACCTACCATATCTATCATGTTGATAGCGGTAGCCTGGGTAAGCGAAAGGCCGCGTTCTAATTTTGGTGTGGGTACGGTATTATCCTGCAATGGCGTGTCAATTGTGATGCAAAATTAATAATGCATACCACAATAGCTATGGATTGCCATGATAGCCCTATGGTAATATACTATAAGGTGTGCAGGCTTGATTTTTTAGCAATAATGAACATGAAATATTTATTGGCTATACTCTTACTGTTTACTTATCAGGCAGCTTTTTCTGAAACGCTTGATTCCCTTTCCATACGGCTCGAAAACTACAGGTATCCGTACCCTGTACAGTACATGAAAACAGCAGTGCAAAACCAACAGGTAGAGATAGCTTACATGGATGTGTCAACCGCTAAGCCTGCAAATAAAACAGTTTTGCTATTTCATGGCAAAAATTTCCCCGCTGCTTACTGGAAAGAAACCATACGTGCCCTAAACGACGCCGGCTACAGAGTGATTGCCCCTGATGCGTTAGGATTTGGTAAATCTTCAAAACCAATAGTACAATACAGTTTCTCATTGCTGGCTGCATTAACTAAAAAATTGTTAGATACCCTGCATATTGATAAGGTTTATGTGGTTGGACATTCAATGGGCGGTATGCTGGCCAGCCGTTTTGTGCTCACTTATCCGAAAATGGTGTCAGCACTGGTGCTTGAAGACGCAATAGGTTTGGAAGACTGGCGTAGCAAGGGTGTACCTTACCGCAAGGTAGATGAATGGTATACAGATGAAAAGAAGGCCACCTATGAAAGCATCAGGAAATATCATGAAACCTCGTACTATCCTGTATGGAAAGAGAAATATAATGAATGGGTGAAAGTGCAGTATGGCTATACGCTAGGTAAAAATTTTGATCAGCTGGCGTGGGTGAATGCACTTACCTACGATATGATATATAACCAGCCCGTAGTGCATGAATTTAAAAATATACTGGTACCTACCCTTGTAGTAGTTGGTAGTGAAGACCATACAAAACTAGCCCGCAACGCGCCTGATAGCGTAACTAAAAAGTTAGGACACTACAGGGAACTTGGTAGAAGTACCGCAGCAGCAATACATGGTTCAAAATTGATAACTTATGAAGGGGTAGGGCATGTACCTCATTTAGAGATACCGGAAAAGTACCATGCTGATCTTATACAGTTCTTAAATGCACACTAAATAAACTTATTGTCCTTCGCTGTTTTTATAGCGTCAGCCTTCGAGTGTACGTTGAGCTTGTGGTAAATATTCTTGATGTGCGATTTTACCGTTTCAAGGTCAATAAATAGTTCCTCTGCTATACGTTTACGGCTTTTGCCTGTTGCTATCTGCTCCAGTATCTCTGTTTCGCGCCGGGTGAGTGGCGATGCTTCATTGCGCTGAAATGACTGGATGACCATGCGTGCTATATGAGCGCTCATTGGCCCGCCGCCTTCCATTACCTCATGTATGGCTGAAATTATTTTATCGTGCGGTGTGTTCTTAGTAAGGTAGCCTGATGCTCCATTGCCTAAAGCGCGGAATATGAGCATGTCTTGCTCATACACGGTAAGGATCAGTATATATGTATCTGGTAATAATTTTTTTAGCTTGGGTATGGCATCTATACCCGATAAGCCGGGTAGTTCAACATCCAGCAGTATAACATCAGGGTCGTCGTTGGCTATTTTTTTTGCTGCTTCTTCGTACGATGGATACGTGTTCACAATCTTGTAACCTTCTGTTTGGCCAATAAGATAAGCATAGCCTTCGCGGATGGTTTCATCATCCTCAATGATACAAACTCTTATGTCAAGGTTGCGGCTCATGTATTCAGGGTATTTTCTTAAAGTTCTGATTACTATATGAGAAATCCCTCACCCAATAGAGGTTATTTTTATTAATGTTTGAAGATTTATACTTCTTTTAAGAAATAATATGCTGTTTATCAGGCAGCCGGAAGCTAAGGTTTATAATTGTGCCTTTACCCGGTGTAGAATCGAGATACAATATGGCATGTATTCTTTTTGCCCTGATATTCATATTATCTATTCCATGCCCTTTTTTATAGTTGTGCATATCGAAGCCGTTTCCATTATCCGATAATACAAGCTGTAACACATTGTGCTCCTTTATATTCACATCCAGTTTTACTGTGTTTGCTTTAGCATATTTCAGGGTATTGTTAAGTGCTTCTTTGAATATCATAATTAGATTCCGGCTTACATCCAGCGGCAATTTGTAGTCGTGCCATTTTTCGTCAGCGCCTGAAAAAATGAAATCAATTTCTGTATCCTGAAACAGTTCCGTTCCAAAATCGCGTATACGATAAAGGATTTCGTACAGGCTGTCATTCGATGGTTTAAGTGACCAAAGGATATCCCTTGTACCTCCATATAGTTGCGAAGTGTTGTCTTTTATCTGGTCGAGGATACGTTGTGTATCGGGCGATACAAGGCCCAATTTGTTTTTTAGTACGTCGGTCAATACATTGATACGGGTCAGTTTGTTGCCTACCTCATCATGAAAATCTTCTGCAGTACGTTCGCGCACTTTATTTTGCTCTTCTCTTCTAAGCCTTTCCAACAGCGCAAGTCTGTTTTGCTTTCTTCGGTTGGTAATATACTGAATAGAAATGCCAAGCAGGATACATGCAAATACGATAAGCACTTTGAACCAGTTCGTTTTATGGAAAGGTGTTATCAGTTCGAAAGGATATGATAAGGTACGTACTTCGTCCTCGCTACCTGCAACGCATTCTACCTGCAGTGTGTATTTGCCGGGTGGCAATGCTGAATAGGTCACTGTATTTATTGAAGACCAGTCGCTCCACGGGGCATCCAAACCCTCTATCCTGTATCTGTATTTTACCTGTTCAATGCCGGTAAGGGAAATTGCCTGGAAGGTAAACGTAATATTGTTTTTACGGTAAGGTAGTTTCAGGCCGTAAGGTACATTGTACCAAACCTCTGTACTATCATAAAAAGTGGTGTCAGTGATATTTTCTCCAAAAACTTTAACCGATTGCAGCACTATGGCTGTGGGCTGTGAACTGGTAGATTTGGCCTGGGGGCTGTAATGAACCGCACCATCGATAGTGCCAAACCATATACTGCCATCTGCCATTTTTAGCACGGCGTTGTGGTTGCTTTCCATGCCGCGTATGCCATGTTCTTTACCATAGAAGGTAATAATTGGCTTATCGTGTTTGGTATTTATTTTGTGGATACCATAGCCGGTACCAGCCCATATATTGCCATCCTTATCGGTAGTGATGTTATAAATAAAATCGGACTGAAGACCATTATTCCGATTGATAACATACGCCTTGCCTGTTTGCCTGTTGTAGCAAATAAGCCCATTATCACTGGTGCCTATCCATAGTTCGTTATCTCTTAAAGTAAAGCATTGGGCAAAAGAACTATCGGTTGCTGTTTCAGTTTTAAATGGGGTGATGATATCATTGTGGTAAAGCTTTATTCCCTCGTCGGTAGCTATTAGCATGCTGTCTGCACCTAAAGCAATAAAATCTAGAACCGATGTCGGTTGCAACGGCAACTTGTGGAAGGTATCATTGTCATATACTACTGCGCCATTCACAAAGCCTATCCATAGCTTACTGCCTTGCTGATAAAAAGTGGTGATATTATTTGAAGGAATGGTTGGAGAAGTATAAGATTTGAAAGTTGTACCCCCGTTATATTTCCATATACCGCTGCCACGCGTGCCCAGCCATATATCGTAACCATTGCGTATGGCTATTGCGGTGATGGCTGGCGGCGGTTGCGAAGGCAATGGTACTTTATACACCACGCCATTTTCATAAGTGTACAGCCCGGCGTCGTAGGTGCCTAAATATAATCTGCCATGTGCCGATGCAATACTCATTATCTGCGCACTGGGAAGGTTCATGCTTTCATCGAGCATGGTAAACTGTGAACCTGAATAGCGGTATATACCTTGTCCGTCTGAAGCAAACCATATATTCCCTTCTGCATCGGTCAGTACATCGAAAATGGTATTATCGGTGAGGCCGTTTTTCTTATTGTAAAATTGTACAGAGCTGTCTTTTATTTTTATAGCACCGTTCCTGGTGCCCAGCCATAATGCACCTGCATTGTCCTCTGTAATACCACCAACAGCACCCAGCTGCATATTATGTGGGCGGAAAGGAACTATTTTATTGTTTGTTATGGTATACAGTCCATTTGAAGTTGAGAGCCATAGACTTTTCTGACCCCTGTAGATATTGTAAACACGAGGCGCCAGCGCTTCGCCAAAACTCAGGCTATCCCAATGATTACTGCTATAATGATAAATGAGCCCTTCATTCTTTGCCATCCATAGCTCTTTACCATCGGAAAGTAAAGCCGTTATCTTATTATCGTCTGGTGTTTTTAACGATCTCGATTTATTATTGGCAATGCTGTATACCCTGCCTGCGGCAATACACCATATAGTACCATCATCTGCAATTGATATAGATGATACTGCATTTGCACCCGGGTTTTCAGGGCTTTCAAAAACAAAATGCTGGAATGTTTTACCATTGAATTTAGATATGCCCTTTGGGCCGCCTATCCAAAGATTGCCGTTTTCATCGCAGGCCAGTGAACTGACTGTATTACTTACCATACCATCGCGTACCGAATAGTTGGTAAAGCTTTTTCCATCGTACCGGGAAAGCCCGCCTAATGTACCTATCCATAAGTGGCCCATTTTATCCTGTGCAAGGCAAGTGGCCTGCGATTGTATCAGGCCATTCTCAACACTCTGATTGTAAAAAGAATAACGCTGCGCATAGGTTGGATAGTGATTCAACACTATCAAGCATAACAATACTACAATAATATGCTTTGTATTTTCTTTCATTTGCTATAGTGAAGTTAAACTATTTAAGGTCAGAAAAGTAAAATCCCCCGTTCAGGGTGATGCTAAAAAAATGCAAATCACCCGCTATGGGTGAGCGGCAGGGAAAAGGCTTCCAATACATTTGGTTAAATAAAACAAGATGTATGATACTAAGGCTTTTTTCTTTACTAATGCTGATGATTGGCGCGGATATAGATTTGTATGCTGCTACAATAAAAGGTATTGTAAAAGATAAAGATGGTGTCGCATTGGCGGGTGTAAATATAGTATTGCTGAAGGACGACAATAAAACACTGGTGATAGCGGACCTGACAAACGAAGCAGGTAAGTTTGTGTTAGATGGGATAGCTAATGGTAGTTATTATTTGAAAGCTACAATGGCTGGGTTTGATGCTTATGAACCCGGAATGCTAATAATTGATGGTAAAGACGTGGAATTGCCACCTATAGCGCTGCAACAAAAAAGCACCACGCTAAAAGAGGTAACGATAAAAGCACAAAAACCATTTATAGAAGTAAAGCCGGATAGAATAGTAGTAAACGTAGAGAATAGTATAGTAAGCGCTGGTTCATCGGCGCTTGAAGTTTTAGCACGATCGCCCGGCGTGAAGGTTGACCAGAACGACAATATCAGCCTGAAAGGTAAACAGGGTGTTACTATAATGATAGATGGAAAGATAACGCCTGTATCGGGAGATGACCTGGCAAATATTTTAAAGAGTATGCCTTCCAGTACGATTGATAAAATTGAACTTATCAGTAACCCCGGAGCAAAATACGATGCGGCAGGTACCGCCGGAATAATTAATATTAAAACAAAGAAAGACCAGAAAGTAGGGTGGAACGGTACTGCGAATCTTAGTTATGCACAAGGTGTGTATCCTAAATATAATGGTGGTGTAAACCTGAATTATCGCAATAAGAAAGTAAATGTATTTGTCAATTATAGTTATGCCAATAGGTACTGGTTCAATCACCTGATGCTGAACAGAAGGTTTTACACACCAACTGGAAGCCTTGCATTTGTTTACGACCAAAATAATTATTCCCTTTTCGATTTCAGAAATCATATAGGCGGTGCCGGTGTTGACTATAGTATTTCCAGGAACACAACTGTTGGTGTATCAGTAAATGGTGGGGTTAATAAGTTTAACCCTAAAGCGGATAATAGTTCAAGAGCGCTGGGCTCCAATCTTGAAACGATTTATAATTTCAATACAACAGGCAGGCACAATAATAAGTTTGATAATCTTTCTTCGAATGTATATCTGCGACACAACTTCGATACAACTGGCAGGGAATTAAGTATAGATGCTGACTATGCCCGATACTCCAATACATCGAACCAGAATTTTGTAACCACTTATACAAATACGGAAGGTGGGCAGTACCAACCTGACTATGACATGAAAAGCTATCTTAATGGAGTAACACAAATACGTTCCCTCAAGGCTGATTATAGTAATCCGCTACCAAAGAAGATGAAGCTGGATGCTGGCATTAAAACAAGCTATGTAACAGCTGATAATGAGCCACTATTTTATGAAAAGAACGCGATCGATTATGTTTTAGATACCACCCGCAGCAATCATTTTATTTATACAGAAAATATAAATGCTGCTTATGTGAATATGAGTAAAGATTGGGGTAAATGGAACGCACAAATTGGATTGCGCACAGAGAATACCAATGTAGAAGCGCAGCAGGTAACATTGAATACTACTTATAAACGAAATTATACACAACTGTTTCCCAGTGTAGCAGTACAACGCCACCTGGATGAGAAAAATGATATTGGCCTAACATTAAGCAGGCGTATAGAGCGTCCGAGCTATGAACAATTAAACCCTTTTAAGTTTTTTATTGATAAGACTACATATAGGGCAGGCTATCCTTATTTGAATCCGGCATCGTCTTACTCAGCTGAGCTATCCCATACCTTCAAGCAGAAATTTGTAACTACGTTTACTTATAGTGCTACATCGAATGTATTAGTAGAAGTAATACAGCCCAGCGAAACTGAAGATTCAGTAACGGTGCAAACTACCAAGAACCTGAAGCGTATGTCATTCTATGGTGTAAGTGGTGCGTACCCTTTCCAGGTAACAAAATGGTGGAGCAATGTTACCAACTTCAATGTTTATTATTCTTTTTACGAAGGGTTTATAGCAAACACCAATCTCAGCAATGGTGCGCCTACGTTTGATATTTATACTACGAATAGCTTTATACTACCTAAAGACTATTCAGCAGAAGTTAGTTTCTTCTACCAGGCACCACAGGTATATGGATTTATGAATGTAAGATCGAACTGGATGCTGAACGCAGGTATTCAAAAAAATATGTTTGATAAAAAAGCTACTATAAAAGTGAACATACAGGATATATTCTGGAAAGCATATCCACGTGGTACATCTACTTATACGGGGTATATAGAAGATTTTACAGCTAAGCGGGATACCAGGCAGGTATCCATTTCATTCACATATCGTTTGGGTAATAAAGCCGTTGGGCAGGTGAAGCGCAGGTCTGGTGGTGCGGAAGATGAAAAGCGCCGGGCAGGTAATGGTGGGTAAATTATTGCTTAATTGTAACCAATTCCCTCATTTATACGTCAAACACAATAACCAAATGAACAATGTACTGCGTCACTACAGTACTGAAAACAATACCCTCCGTGCTGCATTGCGGAGGGTATTTCTTTTTTGTTGACAATATTTATTTTAAGCTGCAATCGCCGGCAAATGCTTCTGCATAGCCATCTAACGTATTGCAGGAGTCTTGTGCTTTGCTTCTGTCCAGGTTTGTAAGGTTATATTCTTTCTTATCACCACTCAGGTATTTGCAATAACATACCCCACTTTCTTTCTTAGAACATCCGGTAGCAACTATTAATGTAATTGCAAAAACCGATAAATAACTGCATACGCTTTTCATAAAGAAAACATTTGTTACAGTTAACATGCTTAAATAGTCATGCCATGTTGAAACAACTGTTGTGTTGCCGTTAATTGCGGATTTAAATTACTATAATGAGAATTAATGAAAATGCGTATGTGGAATGTTCATCCAGTTCAGGGCATTTTCAAATAGCAATTTATCTTTCAGCTCTTTTGCATAGCTCATGCTTTCTATCAGCTTACCGGGGTGGTGTTCGCCCAGCGGGAAAGGGTAATCGCTACCCATGCATATTTTATCCTGGCCAATAACGTCCACTACATAGTCCAACGCTTTAGGGTCGTGTACTAATGCATCTATCCAAAACTTGCCCAGGTACTCGCGCGGGTTTACGTTATTATCAATAGCGCAAAGATCGGGGCGCACATTGAAACCATGCTCTATACGGCCAATGGTGAATGGAAAGCTACCACCACCGTGTGCAAATGCTACACGCAACTTAGGGTAGCGCGCTAATACACCTCCAAATATCATAGAGCTGATAGCGCGTGCTGTTTCAGCGGGCATACCTACCAGCCAGGGCAGCCAGTATTTTTGCATATCTTTCTCGCCCATCATTTCCCAGGGGTGTACGAACAGGCAGCAGCCCAGTTCTTCAGCAGCTTCCCAAAAAGGATTGAAATAAGGGTCACTCAGGTTTTTACCATTGATGTTCGAGCCTATTTCTAGCCCCGGCATTTTCAGCTCCTTCACACAACGCTCCATCTCTTTTATAGACAGGTCAATATCCTGTAAAGGCACAGTGCCTATGCCTATAAAACGTTTGGGGTAAAGCGTAACGCATTGTGCAATATGATCGTTGAAGAAACGCGCTGTTTCTATGCCATGCTCCGGCTTGGCCCAGTAGTTGAACAATACCGGTATAGTTGATAGTACTTGCACACCTACTTCTGTCATATCCATTTCTTTGGTGCGCAAGGCGGGGTCCCAGCAATTCTGTTCTACTTCGCGGAAAACTTTATCGCCCTTTATCATTTTAGCGCAGCAAGGCTTGTGGTGCTCTAAGTGTATAAACTCTCCATACCCAAACTTTTGAAACCAGTTAGGTATATGCTCGGGCATTATATGCGTATGTATATCGATCTTCATGCTGCGAATTCAAAATTCAAAAGTAAAAACTCAAAATGCTCTACACCATTTCATAAATAATAGCGGCGCCCTGCCCAACACCTATACACATAGTTGCCAGTCCGTACTTACCACCACGGCGTTTCAGCTCGTACAACAGGGTAGTAGATATACGAGCACCACTGCAGCCCAATGGGTGGCCAATAGCTATCGAGCCACCATTTACGTTCACTTTACTTTCATCCAAACCAAGCTCCTGCATACATGGGATACCCTGTGCAGCGAATGCTTCATTCAGTTCTATCAGGTCAAGGTCTTTTGCTTCGATACCTGCACGCTTCAATGCTTTTTGTGTAGCAGGTATAGGGCCTATACCCATTATTGCAGGGTCAACACCCGCTATAGCCATGCTCTTTATTTTAGCAATAGGTTTCAGGTTGTATTTCTTCACCGCTTCTTCCGATGCTAACAGCAATACCGCAGCACCGTCATTGATACCTGCAGCATTACCCGCAGTTACCGTACCATCTTTTTTAAAAGCAGGTTTCAGTTCGCCCAGTTTTTCAAGACTAGTTTCGCGTGGATGTTCATCGGTATCAAAGACCATTGTTTTACCCTTGCCTAGTGCAACAGTTACAGGTGTTATTTCGTCTTTGAATTTACCTTCCTTATGTGCAGTAGCGTATTTCTGCTGGCTGCTCATGGCAAACTTATCCTGCGCTTCGCGGCTTACATTGTAGCGCTCAGCTACATTCTCAGCAGTTTCGCCCATTGAGTATGGGTGGTGTATAGCACTCAACTTAGGGTTGATGAAGCGCCAGCCCAATGTGGTATCGAACATCTGCTGGTTACGTCCAAAAGCACTATCTGCTTTGCCCATAACAAATGGTGCGCGACTCATACTTTCCACGCCACCTGCTATAAACAACTCTCCATCGCCGCACATTATAGCGCGTGCTGCATCCATGATAGATTGCAGGCCTGAAGCACATAACCTGTTTACAGTACTGCCACCTACTGTTACAGGCAAGCCTGCCAGTAGTGCTGCCATGCGTGCTACGTCGCGGTTATCTTCACCCGACTGGTTTGCAGCACCGGCTATCACATCTTCAATAGCATTTACATCTATCGATGGATTGCGTTCAACAATTGTTTTAATAACGTGCGCCAAAAGATCATCAGGCCTAACAGATGAAAGGCTGCCACCATATTTGCCTACAGGGGTACGTATTGCATCTACTATATATGCTACCATGATTAGCTAATTTGATAATGTGATTATTTGATAATTGTTAATTCGTAATTGCTTTTGATGTTGAGACTATCTTACTCAATATCTTACATATTGATTCTGTTTTTTCAGATAAGTGAAGGCAGTTAGGTAAACTTGGAGCAGCATTACAAACTTCAAAATAAAATTCAAGTTCTTCAGCTTCTTTAGCTGCTATTTTCATTTTATGGATAAAGTCATTTTTGCTTTCGGCATTTTGGGCTTCTTTAATATTAGCACCTATTGACAATGCCGCACGTAAGATTTGATTGGCTAACGACCATTTTTTAAGATTGTCCAGTTTATCGCAGAAGTCAACAGCATCAACCGCAAGCTCAAAACTAAGCTTGACAATTATGTTTTCTTTTCTAAGATTCTCCTGCATATAGTCAGCTAATCATCAAATTATCACATCATCAAATCAATTTGACAATGCTTGTTGTAAATCGTTTATAATATCTTCTACGTTCTCTATACCTACACTCAGGCGTATCAATCCATCGGTTATGCCGAAGTCAATCCGCTTTTCGCGAGGCACGCCTACGTGTGTTGTAGAGGCTGGGTGACTGATCAGTGTATCGCAAGTACCTAGCGATACTGCACTTATACACAGTTTCAGTTTGTTAATGAATGCTACGCCTGCATCAAAGCCACCTTTCAATTCAAAGCTCAGCATTGCACCGGGGTGCTTCATTTGCTTTTGTGCAATAGCATAGTCGGGGTGCGATGTAAGCCCTAAGTAATTCACTTTGGCTACTGCTTCGTGTTGCTCTAAATAGTTGGCAACCTTCTCAGCATTGCTGCAATGGCGTTCCATGCGCAGGCTAAAAGTGCGCAAGCCATTATTCAACAAAAATGCTTCGAATGCATTGCTGTTACCACCCAATAAGCGGTGCGCTTTGGTTATGGTCGTATTCATCTTTTGCAAATCGCGGCCTATCAGTATGCCACCAACTGCCGTGCCGTGTCCGTTTAGGAATTTTGTAGTGCTGTGCATTACAAAATCAACACCATATTTAAATGGCTGTTGCAGGTAGGGTGTAGCAAATGTATTATCGGCGCAAAGTACCAGGTTATGTTGCTTACCAAGTTTAGTCAGCGTTTCCAGATCTATACATTGTAGGGTAGGGTTGGCCGGTGTTTCCAGGTACATCATTTTGATGCCTTTATTCCCTTCAATGGCTTTCGCTACTTCATCAATATTATGGAAGTCAACAATGACAGCTTCAATACCCAGGTTAGGCAATATCTTATCGATCATTTCCTGCGTACCGCCGTACAAAGACTTATGGGTAATGATCTTATCTCCACTCTTCAGGTTGCCCAGCAGCATGGTAGTAATAGCTGCCATACCCGATGCATGTAGTATAGCTTTCAGCTTCAGTTGCTCGCCTTTTTCATCGGTAAGCCCGTAAGCTTCCAGTAACGCTATTTTTTCTTCTGCTTCGTTGGTATTAGGGTTGCCGAATCGGCCGTATATATATCCTTCTTCCTGCTGTTGAAAAACTGCTATACCTTGTTCAGCAGTATCGAATGTATAGGTGCTGGATGCATATATGGGGGTAAGATGCGCCCTGTTGCTTTCAGGATGGTGACCACCATGTATACAGAGGGTATCAAATCCTTTATTAGTTGTATCAGCCATCAACAGACTTAGTTAATTTGCACGCAAAGTTACAATATAGCATGAAGGAAACATTACTTATGTTGGCTAAGTATAATTTATGGGCTAATAGCCGCATGATAGAAGTAATAGCAAAACTACCCGTTGAAAAACTGGATACGGAACTGGTGAGCAGCTTCCCTACCATTCATAAAACGGTATGGCATTGCGTAAGGGCCGAGAATATATGGCTGCAACGCCTGAACCTGGTAGAAAACCCTGTTTGGATGGATGATAGTGAGAGAGTAATAAATGAACTATGCGATATGTGGCTGGGAAGTAGCAAAGAATTAGTGGCGTTTACTGAAAAACAATTTGATGATAATTCGTTTACGCATGTATTCCAGTTTTATCGTGATAAACAACCGCATAAAATGCAGGTTGGTCATACCTTGTTGCATGCATTCAACCACAATACCTATCATCGTGGGCAGCTGGTCACTATGTTAAGGCAAGTAGGTATAGCAAGGATACCTTCAACGGATATGTCAGTATTTACCACAAAATAAGAGAAGCACATTGCTTCTCTTATTTTTATTTAATTAATAATCAATTACTAAACAACCTACTACCTATCGCGGCCAGGAGCGTTTTTCTTATCGCTTTGTCTTGAAGACTGACCCATGTCACGATCTTCGCGCAGGTCGCGGTCTTCCCGCAAATCCCGGTCTTTGTTAGTGCCGGATTTTTGTGGTGTCGATGTCTTCAGATGTCTTGTGTCTTTCTCTTCGTTTTTACGTACGTTTTTCATGATTCTAAAATTTTGTACAGAATAATGCTAAAACACTATGCCAGCAGTAGGGTAAAACAGGGTGATTTTTCGTACAGCTTTATATAGAAAACCATGTAAAATTAATATCGTTGAATTTCAATAAAATAAAAAAAACTGCCGGTATATACCGGCAGTTCCTCTAAAACCTATAATCGATCTATTAACTTTTACTTCACTTCTTCGTATTCAGCATCAGCTACATTTCCATCGGTATTGTTACCTTCTTGTTGCTGTTGCGCCCCATTTTCAGCGCCTTGTGCACCTGCATTTTGCTGGTCGTTGTATATGTGCTGGCTGGCGGCTTGCCATGCTGTGTTCAGTTCTTCCATCGCTTTATCTATACCATCCATATCTTCAGCTTTGTGTGCTTCCTTCAGTTTGGTTGCAGCAGCTTCAATAGTTGCTTTCTGGTCGGCGGGTATTTTATCTCCGTAGTCTTTCAGCTGCTTTTCAGTATTGAAGACCAGGCCATCAGCCATATTTAGTTTTTCAACACGTTCACGCACTTGTTTGTCAGATTCTTCATTAGCTTTCGCTTCGTTCTTCATCCTTTCTATTTCTTCTTTACTCAAGCCGCTACCTGCCTCAATACGTATGTTTTGTTGTTTACCGGTGCCTTTATCTTTCGCAGTTACATGTAGTATACCATTCGCATCTATATCGAAGATAACTTCTACCTGTGGTACACCACGTGGTGCCGGTGGAATGCCATCCAGTATAAAGCGGCCTAAAGACTTATTGTCTTTTGCCATCGGGCGTTCACCTTGTATTACATTTATCTCAACACTTGGCTGGTTATCGCTTGCTGTAGAGAAAGTTTCGCTCTTTTTGGTAGGGATGGTCGTGTTCGATTCTATCAGGCGGGTCATTACACCACCCATAGTTTCTATACCCAGTGAAAGAGGAGTCACATCAAGTAACAATACATCTTTCACGTCGCCGGTCAATACGCCACCTTGTATAGCAGCACCTACGGCTACCACCTCATCAGGGTTCACACCCTTGTGTGGTTTTTTACCAAAGAATTTCTCTACTACTTCCTGTACTTTAGGTATACGGGTTGATCCGCCTACAAGTATTACTTCGTGTATATCGCTGGTGCTAAGGCCTGCGTCTTTCAATGCTTTACGGCAAGGTTCCAGTGTGCGTTCTATAAGGCTGTCCGACAGCTGTTCGAATTTAGCACGGCTCAGTTTACGTACCAGGTGTTTAGGTACACCGTCAACTGCAGTTATATAAGGAAGGTTTATTTCAGTTTCTTGAGAAGAAGACAGTTCGATCTTTGCTTTCTCCGCGGCTTCCTTCAGGCGTTGCCATGACATTGGGTCTTTATGCAGGTCGATAGCTTCATCTTTCTTAAATTCATCAGCCAGCCAGTCCATTATCACTTTATCGAAGTCATCACCACCCAGGTGCGTATCACCATTGGTAGATTTCACTTCAAATACACCATCGCCCAGTTCCAGTATCGATACGTCAAAAGTACCACCACCAATGTCAAATACAGCTATTTTGCTGTCAGCATGTTGCTTATCAAGGCCATAAGCAAGTGCTGCTGCTGTAGGTTCATTTATAATACGGCGTACATTAAGACCTGCTATTTCACCCGCTTCCTTAGTAGCCTGGCGTTGCGCATCGTTAAAGTATGCCGGTACGGTAATAACTGCTTCATTTACTTCCTGGCCCAGGAATTCTTCGGCAGTTTTCTTCATTTTCTGAAGGATCATAGCCGATATTTCCTGCGGGGTGTACATACGGCCATCTATATCTACACGCGGAGTATTGTTCTCTCCCTTTACTATTTTGTATGTGTTATGCGATATTTCGCCACCCACCTCATCGAAACGGCGGCCCATAAAACGTTTAATAGACATAATGGTATTCACTGGGTTAGTGATAGCCTGGCGTTTTGCAGGATCACCCACTTTACGTTCACCATTTTTCAAAAATGCTACGATGGAAGGGGTTGTACGGCGTCCTTCGTCGTTAGCTATTACTACCGGCTCATTGCCTTCCATTACGGCAACGCAAGAGTTAGTAGTACCTAAGTCAATTCCAATAATTTTTCCCATAGTCTGTTACTTATAATGATGATTTTAGTTTTATTGCTTCAAGAGCTATATGGCAATTGATATGCCACGAGCGCGGTGTCGGCAATAATGGCAGAAAGGCTGTCAAACTGAAACAAAAATGCCTTAATGCAGATACATTAAGGCATTTTAAATTTATGCTAAGTGCAATTATGTCAAATCAATGGTCCGACCTACCGCGGATATTAAGCGAAGAAGTAATGGGGTTAACCCTTAAAGAGTCGAGCGTATAGTTAGCAGGTGTACCACTCTGGCCTGCTGACCTGCCCAAAGGTACATTGTGGAAAACTACATAAGTACGCGAAGCCAAGATACCTACAACATTACCTTTCAGGTTGGTGTATAGAGGCTTTATCTGGTCACCGCTTATACCCGAATTTTGCACCTGGTTTACTTGCTTGTACCTTAATAGTTCAGGGCTGCCAGCCCATACATATACGTCGCAACTATCCATATAGCGCTCTATATTGCTGGGTGCGGGGCCAATAGCATCGGCCAGGAAGGTATAAAAATCGATATTAGGCGTTTGGAATGTAAAAGGATTGCCATTTGCCGCAACTTCTGTATTACCAAAAGTATAGCTTACCGATTTGTCAGTTTCCTCGCCGGTAACAGTATTCTTATCTACATAATTAAAGCGTATCACGCCTTCCTGCATAGCACCGTATGCAGGGGTGCGGCCCCTTAGCAAAAATTGGTTGGCAGAAACAGGTTGCGTTCTTTCCAGGTTGATGAAGTAATTACTGTTAGTGAACTCAGCCACATAAAAATCACCGTTATTCGATGATTCTTTTGTGTTAACTATACCAAGCGGGCTTTTCAACTCTATAGTTTCACCATTGGTTTTATTCACTATTTTAAGGTTGTAAGTAGCATTAGGCTTAAGGACTTCATTTTTATCCTTATTAAGTTGAAGTTTGTATGCATAGTGCGGAGTAGTAAAGAATCCCTGTGTATTCGCTGGTTGGTCTTTAGGAAAACCTTCAAGTGTCATATCAACCCTTGTAAGGGGAATTGTTTTGACTACATTGCTACCATTCATTTCAAGCAGGTTAGCTTCTATTTCACCTTCTTTAAAATAGCTGGAATCCGGTACTTTCGACATGTCGAGAGCGCTTTTATTCTCATCCATAAATGCTTTCTGAATGCGGATATAGTGCGCTGTATCTTTAGCATCTAATATACCATATACCACGGCTACTTGTTTGTAGGGTGCTGCTACTTCAAAGTCTTCAGAGCAGCCTGTGGCCGCTATAATGGCTGCAAAGCCAAGAGGGAGAAAGATTTTTTTCATAAACAAAAGCCTGTAAAGGCAAACAAAGATAATGTATTAGTTGAAAGATAGACAAGGGGATATTTAGCCCATGTTTTTATGATTTAATACTGACAATTAGCCTTCTCTATTTTTATTGCAGGATATATCTCTTTAACTTGCGGGCATGGGCTCATACAGTATTGGCGAAGCTATCAATCTTCTCTTCGAACGCTCGAAGTGGAAGCCAAAAGTTATGGAAGTGCGTATGCGCCAGGAGTGGGAAGCTATTGTAGGCAAAACTATTTCCAAATACACCCGCAATATGTACCTGAATGGTACAGTACTTACCATATATTCAGATATTGCTGCATTGAAGCAAGAGCTATCGTTAGGCAAAGAGCAGCTAATTGAGCGCATCAATGCTCATTTCGGCGAGACTTGCGTTACGCAGATCATCATTAAATAATATTAAAAGATATTCAGCAGTTCATTCAGCCCATGAATTTCATAGGTTGGCTTCCTGTCGTGCAGTGCTTTTGCAGGGTTAAAATATACCTGGTCCCAACCGGCATTGTGTGCGCCTAAAATATCAATGTCCAACGCATCGCCTACC
The DNA here is from genome assembly GCA_965650105.1 of uncultured bacterium. Classification (GTDB taxonomy): domain Bacteria; phylum Bacteroidota; class Bacteroidia; order Chitinophagales; family Chitinophagaceae; genus Polluticoccus. The sequence goes on from CBFGNI010000001.1 coordinate 19,546, forward strand.
ATTATGCTTTCTTCTACAAGTGCGCCGGTTGCTTTCAATGCATAGTCAAATATATCGGGGTTAGGCTTCATGCTATTACTTTTTTCCGAAGTGATCACTTCGGAAAAATAGGAGGCTATACCCGAATATTGCATCTTTAGCCATTGCGTTGTCTCAAAACCATTGGTTATAAGATGCAGTGTGTACTTCTTACTGCAATGGTCCAGCAGTTCTTTCGCATAAGGCATTAGGGTAGTTTGCGTAGGCAATATCTCCAGGTAAGCTATGCTCAGCTCGTGCGCCAGGGCAGTATCACCTATCTTGAAATCGAGCAGCGTAAGCCAGAAGCGCTTCCAGCGTAGCTCCTCACGTTTTATAAAGCCTTTTCTAAAACGATGCCACAGCTTGTCATTATGTATGTTGTACGCAGCTAAAAAAGCCTCAAAATCAGTTATTCCCCTGTCGCTAAGATTGTATTCGTTATATACACGTTGCAGTGTAAGTTTTGAGTTATGTTCAAAATCCCATAATGTATGGTCAAGATCGAAAAAGATATGCTTATATGCTCGGCCCATTGCATTGCAAAATTACAAAAATTTAGCTGCTAACAGCCTGGTTTAAATGTCAAAAGCCGCCAATTGGCAGCTTTTGTAAATATATTTCGTACCGTTAAAAAACTATTTCTTGCGGTAGTATATTTTATCATCGAAGAACTCGTTCAGCGATTGTAAAGCCGGGTTAGCCATACGTTCGTAGATACGCGATATTTCTATTTGTTCTTTGTTTTCGTGTATTTCTTCCAGGTTGTCACCATGTACGGTAAATTCATCCAGCTTGCGGTGCAATTCTTCCTTCATAGTTACTGCTATCTGACTTGCACGCCTTGAAATAACAGCTATTGATTCATACAAATTGCCTGTTTTTTCTTTCATAGCAACTACATCGCGCGTTTCCACCAATGGGTTAACCGATGCCATCACTTTTTTATTTATGCTCATTTCGTATTTTTTTAATGTTATTATCTGCTAAAGTATAATATTTTTCCGCATCGCGAAGATACTCAGATTTTGGATATCCATCTACTAATTCCTGGTAAGCGTTTACAGCAGTTGCATAGCGTTCTTCCTGTTTATCGGCATAGCTAAGCTTGGCGTATTGGTACCATGAGCGTATTATCATATACTGGTAATAGTCGCTCTTGTTCGATTCGGGATAGTTACGCATCACACTTTTGTACGCAATGCCCGCGGCTTTATATTGGCCAATATTGTAATATAATTTGGCAGCTGCGGCATCTTTTTCTTCCAGCTTCCTCCGGCAGTCATCCACTATCTTATTTGCCTCATCAATATTCTTTGATGTGGGGTGAGTATTGATATAAGATTGCATGGCCTCCATGGCTTTCATGGTATTGGTCGGGTCAAGCGATGGCTTTGGTGACAATTTATACAATGCCAGGGCCGTCATAAACTCTATTTCGTCAGCCTCTTTGCTCGATGGGAAGAAATCGGTAAAATTCTTGAAGTGATATGAAGCGGAAGTATAGTCCTTCATATACCAGAAGCTGTACGCGTAGCGGTAGTATAAAGGCTCATAGTTCTTGGTGTTTTTCATCACCGGTATCAGGTCGAAATACAACTGGTTGGCCTGTTGATACTTCTTATTATCGTAGTATTCATTGGCTTTTGTCAGCTTATAGTTTACATCGTTGCTTTTACGCACTTTTTCAAAGCCGCCACAGGCACACATTAGTGTCAGGCAAACCGATAAAACCACCAATTGGATACGCTTCAAATACATATAGAGGGTTGCAAAGGTAGCGAAAATATAGTTATTGAACCAATATTATAGCCAAGAGGCTGTTAAAATGAAGGTCTTTAGCTAATTAACAGGTTATCCACAGTTATCCACATGATATTAACCACTGTTGTGCACTTTATATGAGAAAAAACAGCTAAAACCCTTACGGGTAAGCTATTAGAGTATATATATGTATTGTGGATAAATATGAAACAGTTTTATGCGGTTTGTTCGTGGGAAAATGTGTTATTTTGTGGGAGAAATTGGTGAAAGCACCCAAAATCCCTCAATGACAAACATCTTCGGAGAATATGAAGTTTCAATCGACGCCAAAGGCCGCCTGCTGCTGCCTTCAGGCTTTCGTAAGAAGCTGCCCGAAAGCACCGTACGTTTTATCATAAACAGGGGGTTTGAAAATTGCCTTACTTTATTTCTGGAGGATAACTGGAACGCGCTTTCAGAAACTATCCTTCGCCTCAATGATTTCAATCCTAAAGCGCGCGAATTCAAAAGATTGTTCCTGAACGGGGCAACGGAAGTGGATATAGACAGCGCGGGTCGCATACTGCTTACCAAATCGCAAATGGAATATGCGGGAATAAAAAAAGACATGATCGTATCGGCCCAGGGTAATAAAGTAGAGCTGTGGGATAAAGATACGTATTACAAATACATACGTGAGCATTCTGGTGGCTTTAGCGACCTGGCTGCCGAGGTGGCAGGTGGCAACTTTATTAACCCATTTGAAGGATAATAATGAGTGGTTCCACTTTTTACCACACAACAGTTCTTTTAAAAGAAGCCGTAGATGGCCTTGCTATAAAAGCTGATGGTATTTATGCCGACGCCACATTTGGCGGCGGTGGCCACAGCAGGGAGATTTTATCGAGGCTGGGTGAAAATGGCAGGCTGGTAGCTTTCGATCATGATGAAGATGCGTGGCGCAATAAGCCCGATGACAAAAGGCTGATAGCGGTGACGGAAAATTTCAGGTATATAAAACGCTTTTTGAGGTTGCATGGGTTGGGGGAGGTAGATGGTATACTGGCTGATCTGGGTGTAAGTTCTTTTCAGTTCGATACAGCAGAGCGTGGTTTTTCAATCCGTTTCGACGGGCCGCTGGATATGCGCATGGATAACAGGATGGAGCTTACCGCGGCAGATGTGTTGAAGACTTATGGCGAAGCGCAGTTGCATAAGTTGTTTGAGATGTATGGCGAAGTAAGGAATTCGAGGCAACTGGCAAAGCACATAGTAGGTATACGCAACAAAACTGCGCTGAATACTATAGAAGGGTTGAAGGCCGCCATAGCACCCGTAATGATAGGTAATCCTAACAGATACCTGGCCCAGTTGTTCCAGGCTTTGCGTATAGAAGTGAATGATGAGATGGGCGCATTGAGAGACTTTTTGCAGCAGGCTGCTGCAAGTTTGAAAGCTGGCGGAAGGCTAAGCATAATAACCTTTCACTCGATAGAAGACAGGATAGTAAAACAGTTTATAAAAAAAGGTACCTGGGACGAAATAGAAACGGATGTGTTTGGCCGAAGCGAGCAAAAGGCTGTTTTTAAAGCGGTAAATGCAAAGCCCATAGAGCCTTCGGAAGAAGAAATAAAGAATAATCCCCGTGCAAGAAGTGCACGGTTGCGAATAGCAGAGAAAATATAAATGAGTAGCGAGCCAAAACCATTGAAGCAAGAACAGCAGGAAGATGTAACGCCTGTGCAGCGTGTCCGTAACGACTGGAAAACGCTGGTGGAGAAGGTGTCCTACAAAGCAATAGTAAGTAATGTCCCTTATCTGGCCTTTGTGGCTGTATTGTGTGTATTGTATATAAACAATACACAACGCGCGGTAGAGATGCAGCGAGAGCTAACAAAGCAAAACAAAATACTGAAAGAGTTACGCTGGAAATATATGGATATAAAGACGCAGGTAATGTATGTGAAGATGGAAACACAGGTGATAAGAAATGCATCGCTGCTGGGTCTTAAGCCGCTTATGTTGCCCGCATATACCATAACTGCCGAAACAGATACCGTTACCACAAATCAATAGCCCGAGGTTGAATATAAAAAGAGACATAAGGTTTAGAGTGTATGTAGCTTTTACCTGCATATGCCTGATGGGTGTAGCCATTATTATAAAGGCTGCGCTGATACAGGTTAAAGAAGGGCCGAGGCTACGACAGATGTCTAACAATATGCATACACGCACTACTAATCTTGCGGCAGAGCGTGGTAACATCTATACCGAAGATGGCGCTTTGTTGTGTTCATCTATTCCTCAGTTCGATGTACATATTGATTTTAGTGTTATTCCTGCTGATATTTTCAAGGATAATTTAGATAGTTTGTCGCAATGTATGGCGTCATTGTTTCGCGATGCAACACCTGCACAATATAAAAAAGAGTTGAGCGAAGCTTATAAGAAGCAGGCGCGTTATTATTCTTTACGCAAGAACCTGCCTTATTATCAATACCAGGCGCTGAGAAGTTTCCCAATTTTCAATAGGGGTAAAAGAAGGGGCGGGTTTATAGAAGATCCGCGCATCAAGCGTATTAACCCTTATGGTATGTTGGCTTACCGTACCATTGGTCTGTGGCGCGAAAACAGCCAGACCATAGGCATGGAGGCTACCTATGATAGTGTGTTGAATGGCGAGAATGGTACGCGTGTTGAGCAGAAACAAACCGGTGGCGTATGGGTGCCTGTGGATGGTGCTGAAGTTGAGCCGCAGAATGGGAAGGATCTGGTTACAACACTGGATGTAAGCATACAGGATGTAGCAGAGCATGCATTGAAAAGTGTAGTTGAACAGTATGGGTGTTTGTATGGCACTTGTATAGTAATGGAAGTGGAAACAGGGAAAATAAGGGCATTGGCAAATCTTGGCCGTCAGAAAGATGGTACCTACTGGGAAGACTTTAATTATGCAATGATACCTACCGAGCCTGGTTCTACATTCAAGTTGGCCACTCTTATAGCGCTGCTGAATGATAAGTATATCAATGTGAACGATATGGTGAACGCTGAAGGTGGGGCTATTCGTTTTGGTAACCGCACCATGCGCGATTCACATCTTGGCCTGGGTATGTTAAGTATTAAAGAAGCATTTGCACATTCGTCAAATGCAGCAATGGCGAAACTGGCTTACCAATACTATTATAAGGATCCGCAGAAATATATCGATCATCTTAAAAAATTGCATTTACACCAGCGTACCGGCATTGACCTTGCCGGTGAACGTAGCCCATTGGTGAAAACACCACAGAGCAAAAGCTGGAGCGCTACCACATTGCCATGGATGGCAACGGGTTACGAAGTGTTGATATCTCCGCTGCACACAGCTATGATATACAATGCAGTTGCCAACAATGGCAGAATGATGCGCCCTTACCTGATAAGCGAAGTGCGCGAATATGGTAAGACTATCAAAAAATTTCAACCTGAAGTAATGGAAGAGGCTATTGGCGACTCAAGTACTATCAGGCAGTTGCAGGCTTGCACACGCGAGGTGGCTGTTAGCGGTACTGCAAAGCATATACAGGGGCCGTTCTATCATATATCAGGCAAAACGGGAACTGCGCAGGTGGCAGATAAAGGGATCAAGTACACCGATGGGGTGTACCAGGGTTCGTTTGTGGGGTACTTCCCTTCAGAAAAGCCTAAATACACAGTGGCTGTTGTCATACGCACCAGACCACACTCAGGTGCTTACTATGGCGGTACCATAGCTGCCCCTGTTTTCCGTATGGTGGCCGATAAAATATTTGCTAATAATAAAGGAAGCTGGCAAGGCCCGCTGGATAGCATTGCCCGCCTCAATAAGAATATTGTGCCTGCCAAAGAAGCAACCGAGCATAGCTATTCTGTATTACTGGGTGCCTTAGGTAAAAAATTTGAAAGTAGCCGTGATGGGTATATAACGCAATTATATACTGACTCAAGCAGGAAGATAGTAACACAGCCCGGAAACGTTTATGCAGGGCAGGTACCTAATGTTAGCGGTATGGGGCTGAAAGATGCAGTATATCTATTGGAAAAAGAAGGCTTACAAGTGCAGGTGCTGGGCAAAGGAAAAGTACAGGATCAATCAATAACACCCGGAAGCCGCGTAGCTAAAGGACAAACAATCATATTGCAATTAAGCTAATGGTGCTACTTAAAGACATATTAATACCTGTAAAGGCACAGCACGTATTGGGTAATACCAATATCGGGGTGACTGGCATCTGCATCGATTCAAGAAAGGTGCAGCAGGGAAGTGTATTTATAGCGCTAAAGGGTACTGTGGTCGATGGTCATACGTTTATTGAAAAAGCAATAGCAGATGGCGCCGCAGCAATAGTTTGCGAAACCTTGCCCGCTGAAATAAAAGAAGGTGTTACTTATATAAAAGTAAAAGACGCGGCACCTGTTACGGGTATCATGGCCGATGCATTTTACAGTCACCCTTCACAAAGTATGAAGGTGGTAGGTATTACCGGTACTAATGGTAAGACTACTACTGCAACATTGTTATTCAATCTGTTTACAGTATTGGGATATAAGTGTGGTTTGATATCAACAGTGCAAAACCATATAGGCGATGCAATAGAAACCGCAACACATACAACCCCCGATGCAGCCTCTGTACAAGCTCTGCTGGCACGTATGCGCGATGCAAAATGTGCATACGTATTTATGGAAGTAAGCTCACATGCGGTGCACCAGCATCGTATTGCGGGTATTCATTTTACAGGTGGTGTTTTCACCAACATTACGCACGATCATCTTGATTATCACAAAACCTTCGATGAATATATCAAAGTAAAGAAGAAGTTCTTCGATGATCTGCCTTCCGGCTCTTTTGCGTTAACTAATACTGATGACAAACGCGGTATGGTGATGCTGCAAAACACGAAAGCTGAAAAGAACACATACAGCCTGAAAGCTCCGGCAAATTTTAAAGGAAAAGTGCTTGAGAATAACCTAACAGGGCTGGTAATGACAGTTGACAACCATGAGGCGCATTTCCGCATGATAGGTACATTCAATGCGTATAATCTGCTGGCGGTTTATGGGGTAGCTATTTTATTAGGTGAAGATAAGATGGCTGTTTTATCGGCATTAAGCAACCTGCATGGTGCACCTGGCAGGTTCGAAACATATATGTCGCCAAAAGATAAAGTATTGGGCATTGTTGATTACGCGCACACGCCCGATGCATTGATAAATGTATTGGCAACAATTAAGCAATTGCGTACAGATGGCCAGCAATTGATAACTGTAATAGGTTGTGGTGGTGACCGTGATAAAGCTAAACGCCCCATTATGGCACAAGTTGCCTGCGAGCACAGCGATAAAGCAATACTCACTGCCGATAACCCGCGCAGCGAAAATCCTGAAGACATATTGAACGATATGGAATCGGGCCTTACCATAACGCAAAAAAGAAAATCGTTGCGCATATCCGATAGGAAAGAAGCGATAAAAACTGCCTGCATGCTGTTGCAGCCGGGCGATATAGTGTTGATAGCCGGCAAAGGGCATGAAACATACCAGGAAATAAAAGGAGTGAAATACCCTTTCGACGACCGTGAAATATTAGTGGAATCATTTAAAATGTTGGATAAATAAGAGAAAGATGCTGTACTATTTGTTTACATATCTGCGTGAGCATTTCGGCTTGTTCGGTGCGGGTGTATTCTATTACATCACCTTCCGTGCGGCTATGGCTATTATCCTTTCGCTTATTATCACAACTGTATTAGGTAAGGGGCTTATCAATTACCTGCAACGCAAGCAAATTGGCGAAACCATTCGCGATCTCGGCTTGCAAGGTGAAACGCAAAAAAAGGGTACGCCTACTATGGGTGGTCTTATTATCATAGCCGCTATACTTATACCCACACTTTTGTTTGCGCGCATCATGAATGTTTATATCCTCCTCATGATCGTATCAACAATATGGTTGGGCCTGGTTGGTTATCTGGATGATTATATTAAGGTATTTAAGAAGAATAAAGAAGGTCTTGCAGGCAGGTTTAAAATAATGGGGCAGGTGGGTTTGGGTATTATAGTAGGTACTACCATGTATTACAATCAGCATGTAGTCACAGCCCGTAAGGTAATAGAGAACCAGCCCGTGCTGCAAAGCAGTGTTGAAAAGATAGTTTCTAAACCATACGAAAGGAAAGATGAGAATGGTAGGTATCATACTTATGTTACGGTAAAGGCGCCTACTACTACCATTCCATTTTTGAAGAGTCATGAAATGAGTTATGCTGTCATTGCTTCCTGGTTTGGTAAAGGTGCAATAGATATACTAACGCCTCTTATTTACATATTGTTCGTCATTTTTATTATCACTGCGGTATCCAATGGCGCTAATATAACCGATGGTGTCGATGGCCTTGCAACAGGCGTTTCAGCTATTGTTGGTATTTGTTTGGGTGTGTTTGCGTATGTGTCGGGCAACTACATTTTTGCCGATTATCTGAAGATCATGTACATCCCGAATCTGGGTGAACTATCCATATTTATAGGTGCGTTTGTGGGTGCATGTGTAGGCTTTCTTTGGTACAATGCATTTCCGGCGCAGGTTTTCATGGGCGATACTGGAAGCCTTGCTTTAGGCGGTATTATCGCATCGCTTGCAATTATTATTCGTAAGGAATTGTTGATACCAATCATCTGCGGCATCTTCCTGGTCGAGCTGGTTTCAGTAATGCTGCAAGTAGCTTACTTCAAGCATACAAAGAAGAAATATGGTGAAGGACGGCGCATATTGAAGATGGCTCCATTACATCACCATTATCAAAAATTAGGTTATCACGAAAGTAAAATAACAACGCGTTTCTGGATTATCGGCATCATATTGGCCATCGCCAGCATCGTGACATTAAAACTGCAATAGTGCAAAAGAACGAACACAAATTACTAGTTGTACTGGGCGCCGGCGAAAGTGGCGTAGGTGCTGCCATGCTGGGTAAAAAGCAGGGTTGGGAGGTGTTTGTGAGCGATGGCGGCACTATAAAAGAGCAGTATAAAAAAGAATTGCAGGTTGCGGGTATCGAATTTGAAGAAGGCCAACATGCAATGGATAAGGTGCTGCAAGCTACTTGCATAGTAAAAAGCCCTGGCATACCTGAAAAGGCTGAAGTGATGAAAAGGATTCGTGCCGCGGGTATAGAAGTTTGCAGCGAGATAGAATTTGGTTTCCGCTACAAAGGCGATAGCAAGGTAATAGCGATAACAGGCAGCAATGGTAAAAGCACTACCACCATGCTTATGTATCATTTGCTGAAAGAGGCACAATACGATGTGGCAATGGTAGGTAATATAGGTAACAGTTTTGCCAGGCAAATAGTAGAAAAACCTTGCAATTGGTATGTAATGGAGATCAGCAGTTTCCAGCTCGATGACATTCACAATTTTCGCCCCGATGTAGCGGTGTTACTGAATATTACGCCTGATCACCTCGACAGGTACGACTATAAATTCGAGAATTACGTTTACTCAAAATTTCGCATAGCAGCAAATCAAACAGCAAGCGATTTTTTTGTTATCAACAAAGACGACGAGGTTATTCACAGCTATATTAAAACCCACACAATTCAATCCCAACTAATCTATTTTACGATGAACGAGCAACAACCAACGAACGACGGAGGATACATTCACAACGAGCACATGCACATACAGGTAGATGGCGTGGATATGAATATGTCGATACATGATCTTTCAATAAAAGGCAAGCACAATCAATACAACAGCATGGCAGCAGGCATATCAGCACGCATAGCAGGTATTCGTAAAGAAAAAATCAGGGAGAGCTTCGCAACCTTCGAAGGTTTAGAACATAGGCTTGAGTTTGTAGCAACCATTCGCGGGGTCGATTTTATTAACGATAGCAAAGCCACTAATGTTAACTCGGTATGGTTTGCGCTGGAGAGTATGAAGATGCCAACCATACTCATTTTAGGTGGCCAGGATAAAGGCAATGATTACAATGAGATCATGGAGCTGGTAAAGGAAAAAGTAAAAGCCATTGTTTGCATGGGCATTGATAACAAACCTATACATGACGCATTTGACGGTGTGGTTGAAAATATTGTAGATACACAAAGCGCGAAAGACGCTGTAAACGCAGCTTATGCATTGGCGGAAAAAGGTGATGCCGTTTTATTGTCGCCTGCTTGTGCCAGTTTCGATCTGTTCAGGAATTATGAAGACAGAGGGCAACAATTTAAAGACGCAGTAAAAGCACTTTAAGAAAATGAGTATTACAAACAGGCAGCGATTATTTAAAAAGACACAGGGCGACCAGGTGATATGGGCGGTGGTATTGATATTGTCGTTCGTGAGCTTGCTGGCTGTATATAGCTCTACCGGTACGCTCGCTTATCGTATGGAAAAACACTCAAGCTATTACCTCATCAAGCAGTTGTTGGTTTTAGGTTTGGGCCTGGTTATTATTTACTGGGTACACAAAGTAAACTATACCAAGTTCGCAAAGGTAGCAGTGCTGTTATACATGATAAGCCTGCCGCTTTTGTTCTATACATTGTTTTTCGGTGCGTCGCTCAATGAAGGCTCACGCTGGATAAAGCTACCCGTCATCAACATAACTTTCCAAAGTTCCGATCTTGCAAAACTGGCCTTGTTCATGTTTTTGGCACGCTTGCTCAGTATGAAGCAAAATGTAATTAAAGATTTTAAAAAGGGGTTTGTGCCGGTACTGTTGCCTGTATTTCTTACTTGCGCATTGATAGCTCCGGCTAATTTATCTACTGCACTTATGCTTGGTTTTACTTGCTGCATCTTGTTCTTTATAGGCAGGGTACAGGTAAAACATATACTTATGCTGGCGGGTGCAGGTGTTATTGGGGTTATCCTGTTGTTTGCTGTTTCTAAGGCTACAGGCTTTGGCCGGGCAGCTACCTGGGAGCAACGGATAACCGATTTTGTAGGGTCTGACGATGAAAAAGGTGGTGAGAAAGAAGATGTGTACCAGGTATTGCAAGCTAAAATTGCAATAGCAAATGGTGGTATTGCCGGCCGCGGGCCCGGCAATAGTTTGCAACGTAACTATCTGCCCGAAGCATATTCCGATTTTATATTCTCCAGCATTATAGAAGAGTATGGCTTGATAGGGGCATCGTTCCTGGTGTGTCTATACCTGCTGTTCTTATGGCGAAGCATTTTGATATTCAAACGCTGTCCTTATGCTTTTGGGGCATTCCTGGCAGTGGGGTTGAGTATCACATTGGTTTTTCAGGCAATGCTGAATATGGCAGTGAATGTGCACCTTGTTCCTGTTACAGGTCTTACGCTGCCATTGGTGAGTATGGGTGGTTCGTCTATATGGTTTACAAGTATTGCTATTGGTGTTATACTAAGCGTAAGTAAGTATGTAGATGAAATGGAAGGTAAAAAGAAAAATAAAAAAGCTGCGCCGGTAGTTGAACTGGAAGAAGCTGACGATAATACAACAAACGTAAAACCTGCATTAGGATGAGTAACATGCGTGTGATAATAGCTGGCGGCGGTACGGGAGGTCATATCTTCCCTGCGGTAGCTATTGCCAATGCGCTGCAAAAACTAGTGCCAGGTATCGAGTTATTGTTTGTAGGTGCGAAAGGGAAAATGGAAATGGAAAAAGTGCCGCAGGAAGGCTACGCAATACGTGGGTTGGATATAGCTGGTTTCAACCGCAGCAATATGCTGAAGAATATTTTGCTGCCTTACAAAATATGGAAGAGCCACATGGAAGCACGCAGCATACTGAAGGAATTTAAACCCGATGCTGTAGTGGGTGTTGGTGGTTATGCAAGCTTCCCGGTACTGAATGCAGCTCAGGGAATGCATATACCCACGCTGATACAAGAACAAAACTCTTATGCAGGTAAGAGCAATAAGATACTGAGCAAAAAAGCTAAAGTGGTTTGTGTGGCTTACGAGCGTATGGAGAAGTTTTTCCCTAAAGAAAAGCTAATGCTTACAGGCAATCCTGTTCGGGCAAATATTGCGCATTCAGTGGTTAGCCGCCAGGAAGGGCAGGAAACTTTTGGTTTGGATGAACGCAAAAAAACAATATTGATAGTAGGTGGTAGCCTTGGTGCGAAATCGGTTAACGAAGCTATAGATGCACACCTGGAAGAAATCTTAAAGGAAGGCGTACAACTGATATGGCAAACAGGCAAGCTGTATTATGACAAGGCACTTGCGAGGGCCGCAAAATATAGCGATAAAGTGAAGGTGTTCGATTTCATCCGCATTATGGACCATGCTTATGCGGCGGCTGATATTGTAATATCAAGGGCGGGCGCGCTGGCCATATCTGAACTGTGTATAGTGGCAAAGCCGGTAATATTTGTGCCTTTCCCTTTTGCTGCGGAAGATCATCAAACAACAAATGCTATGGCGCTTGTAGCGCACAATGCAGCATTAATGATAAAGAACAGTGATGTGCAGGCCGAATTGATAGGTAAAATAAAAACGCTGCTGTATGATAATAACATGCAGGAGCTGATGAGTAAAAACCTGAAGGCTATGGCCATTAAGGATGCAGATGAAAGGATAGCTAAAAAAGTAATAGAGATAGCAACAGCGTAAGTATGAATGTGCAACAATTGAAACAGGTTTATTTCGTAGGTATCGGTGGCATCGGTATGAGTGCGCTTGCCCGCTTCTTTAAAGCAAGGGGCGCAGTAGTGTCGGGGTACGACCGTACAGAAACAGACCTGACCAAAAAGTTGCTGTCGGAAGGAATGCACATACATTATACCGATGATGTGAACCTGGTAGATAAAAATGCGGAGCTGGTAGTATATACACCTGCTATCCCGAAAGATCATCAGGAACTGAATTGGTATCGTGATAATGGTTACAAGGTTTATAAGCGTAGCGATGTGCTGCAGTGGATAACTGAAGCGATGTTTTCAATTACAGTAGCGGGTACACATGGTAAAACAACTACTTCCACTATGATAGCGTATCTGCTTCGCGAAACAGGTTTTGGCTGCAATGCCTTCCTGGGTGGCGTATCGGTAAATTATGATAGTAACTACTGGAGCAGCGATAATAATACCGCAATTGTAGAAGCAGATGAATACGACCGCAGCTTTTTGAAACTACGTCCTGATATAGCGGTGCTCACATCGATGGATGCGGACCACCTGGATATATATGGTACAGTTGAAGAGCTGGAGAAAGCATTCATTGAATACACCACTAATATAAAACCGGGTGGTACTTTATTAGTAAAGCATGGCCTTGTAAAAGGCAGCGAACTGAAAGCAGATAATAAGATAAGCTACAGTCTGCAAAACGATGCTGCTGATGTATATGCTGCCAACATACAGCAAAAACAAGGTGGCTATGTATTCGATGTAGTGTTTAAAGATAAAACCATAGAAGGTGTGCAATTGCCGATAGGTGGTATGCACAATGTAGAGAATGCAGTGGTTGCGATAGCGGTAACACAACAATTGGAAATAGAGCCTGCGAAAGTTATTGAAGCATTCAAGGGTTTCAAAGGTATCAGGCGCAGGTTCGAATATGTAGTGAAGAACGAAAAAGTAGTTTATGTTGATGACTACGCACACCACCCTGAAGAACTGGCGGCATTGATAGGCAGCGCGAAAAGACTGTTTAGTGGCAGGCGATGTGTAGTGGCTTTCCAGCCGCACCTGTTCAGCCGCACGCGCGATCTGGCAGAAGGCTTTGCACACAGCCTCGATATGGCTGATGAAGTAATATTGCTGGATATATATCCTGCACGCGAATTGCCGATGGAAGGTGTAACGAGCCAAATGATAGCTGATAAAATGGGCAATCCAAACCACACAATCTTATCTAAAGAAGGATTGCTGGAATATGTTAAAGCTGCGCCACTCGATTTATTTATAACCGCAGGCGCAGGCGATATTGATAAACTGGTACAGCCCATAAAAGAAATTTTAGAGAAAAAATAAATGCAAACGAAGCGTAAAATATCAGCAAGAAAAATACTGCAAATGGTGGTTACTGTTATAGCTACTACGGGCTGTGTTGTTGCTATGTCTTCGGCTTCAAAAGTGCAGCAGCAAAAGAAAATAAAGGATATAGATATCATTATAAAAAACGATAGGTATAGTTTCATTGATGAGCAGGAAGTAAAGAATATACTGCTTGCCAACAGGCATATCGATCTCTTCGCTACAAGTATGGGAAAGGTTGATGTGCATAAGATGGAAAGCATCATTACATCAAATCCCTGGGTGGCTGGTGCGCAGGTATATATTGATAATAAACAGGTGCTGCATGTAAATGTTACACAACGAGTGCCTGTGGCAAGGTTATTTGAGCAAAATGGTAACAGCTATTATCTCGATCATACACTTAAGTCAATGCCGCTATCGCCTAAGTATGTGCACTATACTACTGTAGTTACTAATGTGCCTGAATTGAAGAACGATAGCGCAAGCAATAGCTTGAAAGCGCAAATAGTTTCCCTGGTTAGTTTTATTGATAAAGATACTTTCTGGCGTGCGCAGGTATCTCAGCTTATAGTGAACGATGATAATACATTTGAAATAGTGCCCGTATTAGGTAATCAGAGAATACTTATTGGCGATACCAGCCGCATGAAGGACAAATTCCATAACCTGTTTGCCTTCTATAAACAAGTGCTGAATCGTATAGGATGGGATAAATACGAAGTGCTCGACGTTCGCTTTAACGGCCAGGTAGTGGCTTCGCCATCGCTGCCATGGAAGATACCTGCTGATAATACACTGGGTAATATGAACTGGGTAAAAGCGGTAATAGGAAACGAGCCTCCGCCTACACTGCCCGATATGCCGGCAATGCAGGTAATAAATACCGCAGCTGTAGCAGTAAATAAACCCGCCGCTAAACCAGTAGTGCCTGCAGCTACGGCACCCGCGGCCGTAGCCAAACCTGCAGTAGTAAAGCCAGAGAAGAAAGAAACTGAAAAAATAAAACCTCAGGCAAAACTCGTAATAGAAAAAAAAGAAGTGAAGCAAGCAGCGGCTGCGCCTAAGAAGGAAGAGGTAAAGCAAAAGAAAATAAAAAAGGAAGTAAAACCTAAGTATATATACGGAGGACAATAACGCATAACAATATAACACGCACGCAATATGAGCAAGAAAGAACAACCCATTATCGTCGGCCTGGACATAGGAACCACCAAGGTGGTAGCTATTGCCGGTCGTAAAAATGAATTCGGCAAACTGGAAGTGCTTGGCTTTGGTAAGGTAGAATCTGCAGGTGTTAGCCACGGTGTGGTAATGAATATCGAGCAGTGCATACGCTCTATTGAACAAGCTATCGATAAATGCATCCAGTCGAATCCTAATCTTGAGATCAAAGAAGTTTACGTAGGTATTGCAGGGCAGCACATCAAGAGCCTGCAAACACGTGGCGACAGGGTTCGTAGCAAAATAGAGGAAGAAATAAATAAGGAAGATATTGATTTGCTGGTGCGCGACCAGTACAAAACATATATACCTGCCGGAGATCAGATCATCGATATCATTCCGCAGGAGTTTACGGTAGATAACACCTCCAACGTGCTCGACCCGATAGGTATGAGTGGCGTTAAAATAGGTGCCAACTTCCATATCATCACCGGCGATAGAAACGCAATTCGCAATATCAAGCGTTGTGTTGATAAGTCGAAGCTCAACACACGCGACCTCGTATTGCAGCCATTGGCTTCAGCAGCTTCGGTAATGAACGACGAAGACCTGGAAGCTGGTGTGGCAATAGTGGACATAGGCGGCGGTACAACTGATATGGCTGTGTTTTACGATGGTATTCTAAAACACACTGCAGTTATCCCTTACGCAGGTGTCAATATCACTAACGATATACGCAATGGCTTAGGCGTACTACGCGCGCAGGCCGAACAAATGAAAGTACAGTTTGGTACTGCATTGGCCGACGAAGCTAACGCTAACGCTTATATTACCATACCCGGCCTGCGTGGCTTGCCTGCTAAAGAAATATCAGTACGCAACCTGGCACACATTATACAGGCGCGTATGCAGGAGATACTGGATTATGTAGTGTATCACCTGAAACAAATTGATCTTGATAAACGCCTTCATGGTGGTATCATTCTTACCGGTGGTGGTGCGCAGTTGAAGCATATCATCCAGCTTACCGAATACGTAACAGGTTTGGGTTGCCGCATTGGTTATCCTAACGAACACCTGGCTGGCGGCCATGCCGATACTTTGATGAATCCTATGTATTCAACCTGTATTGGTTTGATATTGCGTGGTTATCACGATTTCGAGAACGGCCGTATGCGGTTCATGGGTGAAGGTGGCAACTATATGCACCTTGCCGAGGATGAAATGAAGCCTGTTATGGCCGAAGCTGCTGCACAGCAGGAAGTTGAAGAAGACGTACAGGTAGAAGCATCGGAAGCGCAGCAGCAAAAACAAGCAAAACGAAATGAAAATCTGAAACGCTTGTTTGATGGGCTGAAAGGAAAATTCATGAGTTTCTTTGAAGAGGTGGAAGATCAGGAAATAGAATAAACCATTAAATACAACTATAGCAATTTTATTATTTTTTTAAACAAAGAGTTACTAACCCAACAAAATAAAGCATTATGATACATTTTGAAATCCCCAAAAATCAATCTTCTATCATCAAGGTGATAGGCGTAGGCGGTGGTGGCGGTAATGCCGTTAACTACATGCACAACCTCGATATCGAGTCTGTTGACTTTATTGTTTGTAATACCGATTCTCAGGCGCTTGCTTTGAGCCCGGTTGCTAATAAGATACAACTCGGCCCGCATCTTACACAAGGTCTGGGTGCCGGTGCCAACCCCGAGGTTGGTAAGCAGGCTGGTGAAGAGAGCGTAGAAGACATCACAAAGATTTTGAAAGTAAATACGCGCATGGCGTTCATCACTGCGGGCATGGGTGGTGGTACGGGTACAGGTGGTGCGCCGGTGGTGGCAAAAGTTTGTCGCGATCTGGGCATACTTACCGTTGGTATTGTTACTACGCCTTTTACTTATGAAGGCCGTAAACGCATGAAGCAGGCACAGGAGGGTATCGACCGTATGCGCGAGCATGTGGATACGATCCTTATCATCTCGAACGATAAGCTGCGCCAACAATTTGGTAACCTGCCTTTCACCCAGGCGTTTGCTAAAGCCGATGATATATTGGCTACTGCTACAAAATGTATTACCGATGTTATTAATACTACCGGGCAGATCAACGTCGATTTCGCCGATGTTTGCACGGTAATGAAAAATGGTGGTGTAGCTATTTTAGGTTCCGCTGCTGTTTCAGGTGAAGACCGTGCGCTGCACGCGGTAGAACAGGCCTTGAATTCACCATTGCTGAACGATAATGATATCCGCGGCGCTAAATGGTTGCTGCTGAACATAACATCTGCTGCCGGCGAATTTGAGCATACAATGGATGAAGCAGAAGCGATACAGGCTTATGTACAACAACAGGCCGGCGATAATTGCGATGTGATATTGGGTATGGGGCACGATCCTAACTTAGGCGATAAAATATCTGTTACCGTTATTGCAACCGGTTTCAATCACAGGGAAGTGGTGGTAGATATGCCTGCTGCAAAAAGCAATGAACCTGAAAAGATAATTGTTCAGTTGAACAACAACAATACAGCACCGGCTGCACCGGTTGAAGCGCCTGCACCTGCTATGCCTACCCGCGCAGAAGAACTGGCACCTACCCTGGTTGAAATGAAACCTCCCGTTTCAGAATTAAAGCCTTCATTCCCTGTACAGGCGCAGCAGCCCGAAAGGCTTACGCTTGAACTGAAAGAAGATGCTGCCGCACAGCAAATGATGCCTGCTCCGCAGCCTGTTGCTGAAGAAAACCCCATGCAGCTGGTTATTAAAAATGAACCCGTGGCACAAGAGCCCGTAAAAATTGGCGCGCATGTGCTAACGGAATTTGAGCTGGAAGAGAAAAAACGTTTTGAAGAGCAAAAACGCGCTTTGGAAGAACGTGCCGATCGTCTTCGCCGTATGAGCTTCAATATAAAAGGAAACGAATCGAACGATGACCTGGAAAATGTTCCGGCCTATGTTCGCCGTAACATGAATATCGATAATACAGTTGCTTCTGCCGATCAGCACTACAGCGGTTACAGCGTAGGTGTAAATAAAGATCAAGGTAGCAACAATACACAGGGCACTATACAAACCATTAATACTTTTTTAGATGGTAAAAAGCCCGACTAATTCTTAAGGCTCTTTTGTTATATTTTCATATTGCGTACAGCCCCCGTTTTCTAGCGGGGGCTTTTTCTTTTATTTAACAAATGTTGGTTTAAACCGCAGGCAGGTATCTGTGTCTATATCTGTACAAATCATTTAAAAAATAGCAGGTATGAAACAGTTAATTTTTGCAGCAACGTTATTGGGAACTATGCTTTTTACGCAAATGGCAGAAGCTCATACACGCACAGTACATCACAGGCAATACAATCAGCACCAGCGTATACAACAAGGTGTACGTTCAGGTCAGTTAACACATCGTGAGGCCATGCAACTAAGAATGCAGCAGGCTAAAGTGAGGAACTACAAAAAGATGGCGATGGCCGATGGCCGTGTTACACATAACGAGCGTGCTATGATATATAACCAGCAAAGGAAAAACAATAATAATATATATCATCAGAAACACGATGGTCAGCAAAGACGTTATATCAGGTAAATAAGGCGGGACATAGTGTGTAGTTTAGAATGGGTAAAGCCATATTGCTTTTTGCAGTATGGCTTTTGTTTGTATGCTATGTTAAGTGTATTTGATTTTTTTATTATCCTAACAATAAGCTTCTATTAAGTATCTGTATGCCTAGTGTTATTGCTTGTGCTGGTTCTTTTCTTTGCCGCAAATCAATTTTTAGCAATGAAAAGATTATTTCTACCTCTATTGATCTTGCTGTGTACCTCAATGGTAAGCACTGCCCAAATCCCCTATTTTCAAGGGTTCGATGCAGCCGCTACTAATACTTGGTCATTCACTGCAACACCTGCTGCATATCTTTTCGGCCCTTCGCTGAATGATATGTGGAAGGATACTACTTATATAGGTAACACTACCAGTGGCAACGTAGCTATAAGCGCTGCCGCACAAGGCACTAAATTTTGGGGCATGTGGGATCTGGAAAATGACTATAGTAAGGTACTTATTCCCGCACCTTATTATCACTATTTAGATTTTGATCCTGTAGCACTAACACCTGGCAATACTTATAATGTCAAGTTCAAATACTTCACACATATTGTAGGTGGCAGCGGCGATTCTATTGGCTATATAGTAGAATATAATAACGGTACTACGTGGAACATGGCAAACTATGTGGCCCTTCCGGTAGCTAATAAAATCTGGGATTCCGTTGGTATTGCTGTACCGGCAGGCAGTACGTATGTTCGCTTGCGCATACGTGCAAGAATTAATGGTGGCGATGATTGGGCAGGTATCGATGCCGTTCAGGTTAGCTCTACGCCCTTACCTCCTTCACTGGCTTTGCAAAAGAATTTGTTTATTGCCGATGAAGCCGGCGACACGGTAAAAGTAGGTGTGGTTATCACCAATAAAAATGCAACTGCTACTACAGTCGATGTTGGGTTGACTGCCGGTTTTAATACTACTACCACAAGCGATATTGCATTGCTTACACCTACACTCACATTTGGCCCTTCGTTGCGCGATACACAATATGCATTGATAAAAGTAAATAACGATCTGGTTGCTGAAGCCACTGAGTATTTTGGTCTTGAATTTTCAAATGTTGTTAATGCGAACATGTCTGCATCGGCCAGGAAAGTAACTGTGTACATTAAAGACAACGATTACACGGCGCCCGCAGCACGCAAAAATATCGAGCTGATGTATAAGGGCAGTTACTCAGTGCCTTATCTTGGTTCATCGGCCGAAATAGTGGCTTACGATAGTGCAACCAACAGGCTGTTTGTGGTCAACTCGCTGCAAAACGTATTGCATATATTAGATTTTACCAACCCATCGGTTATCACTACGGTCGATACTGTGAACCTTGCCAGGTATGGTGGTGGCATCAATTCTGTTGCGGTAAAAAATGGCATTGTTGCTATGGCTATCGAGGCCAGCCCTAAAACGGATAATGGCAAAATTGTTTTCCTGGATGCAAATGGCGTTTTTCAAAAACAAGTACCTGCCGGTGCATTGCCCGATATGGTAACCTTCACGCCTGATGGTAAATATGTACTTACTGCCAATGAAGGAGAGCCTAATGACGATTACGACGTAGATCCTGAAGGTTCGATAACTATAGTTGATATTCAAAATGGTATAACGAATGCAACTGCTACCAGCATAATGTTCACATCATTCAATGGGCAGGAAACTACGCTGCGCAGCCAGGGCATACGTATTTATGGCCCTAACGCTACTGCTGCTCAGGATTTTGAACCTGAATATATCACCGTATCTCCTACCTCCGATAAAGCTTGGGTTACGTTGCAGGAAAACAATGCAATCGCCACTATCGATATAGCTACTAAAACAATTACAGGTATCAAGACTTTAGGTTATACCGATCACCTGGTAGCGGGCAATGCTCTGGATGCCAGCGATAATAATGGGGAGGTACTGATAGCTAACTGGCCGGTAAGAGGTATGCATCTTCCTGATGCGGTCAGCAACTTTACTGTAAATGGTAATACTTACCTCGTTACAGCCAACGAAGGCGACTCTCGCGATTATGATGGCTATTCTGAAGAAGCTAGAATAGGTAGCGGTGGCTATAAGCTCGATGCTGCTAAATTTCCTCAGGCCGATTTGTTGAAAGCAAGCTATAACCTGGGAAGGCTGAATGCGGTTAAATCTTTAGGCGATACTGATAACGATGGCGATTTCGATGAAATATACGTGTTAGGCAGCCGTAGCTTCAGCATTTTCAATGCAGGCAATATCAATTTGGTTTACGATAGCGGTGAAGATTTCGAGCAAATAACGAATGCTGATCCTGTATATGGTAAATTCTTCAATGCCGATAACGAAGGCCAGGCTAAAAAGAACCGCAGCGATAATAAAGGCCCCGAACCTGAAGGTGTAGCGGTAGGCACCATCAACGATACTACCTATGCTTTCGTAACACTTGAGCGTATGGGCGGTGTAATGGTTTACGATGTTACCAATCCTTCTGCTCCTGCTTTTGTACAATATATCAATACCCGTACTACTGCATTTTATGGCGGCGATCAGGCGCCGGAAGGTATTATATTCCTGGGTGCAAAGCATAACCCGCACAACAAGAACTTTATACTTACGGCAAACGAAGTAAGCGGTACATTGGCCGTATTTGAAATAAATGCAGCCCAATTGCCTGATGCAGTTGCAAATATCGAATTGCCTCGTATTCATGTATATCCTAATCCCGCTAAAGATGTGCTGTATTTTAGTCAGCCGCTTTCAGGCGCGTTGTACGATATATCAGGTAAAACGGTAGCGCAATTTCAAAATGCCAATAACATAAATGTATCTTCTTATGCTAAAGGCTTTTACATTTTAAAGGCAGATGGCTTTAAAGTAGAAAGAATTGTTATTCAATAAAAACATTACAATATCCCTCAGGCGCCCGTTTTCCAGCGGGCGCTTATTTTTGTCATAATATTATCATTTCAAAAGTTTTTCATTATACTTGCCCAACGAAAAAAGACGCATACCAGTCTTATTTACAACACGATATACCAAAATCGGCGGTAAACGTAAAACTTCGGTTTATATTGTGTAGTTAATTTGGCTTAGTATTTGTTTTAACTTTTTCACAACGTTGCATACTAAAATTGTAAGCCCAACGTTAAATTTTCTTAAACGCGCAATATATAGATATACACCTCTACCTAACATTAATTACTGCATGGCGTAACTGTACGTTATTTCAAAAAGGTAGAAGTATATGCAATTGATCCATCAAGTTTCCGATGCTGAGTTAATTCACGCGTTCCTCCAGGGGGACGAGCGGACGCTCGAAGTGCTTATTACCCGTTATAAGGATAAGATATATACATCTATCTATATGTTGGTGAAGGATAAGTTCATCGCTGAAGATATTTTTCAGGATGCCTTCCTGAAAATGATACGCACTATGCGCGATGGGCGCTATTCCGAACAAGGTAAATTCCTGCCGTGGGCTATACGCGTGGCGCACAATCTCTGTATGGACCACTTCCGCAAGGTGCGACAAAACATACCGGTCACACTGCCCGATGGCACCGATCTTTCTATTTTTCTTTCTCCCGCTGAAAGCCCGGGCAATGCGCTGGAGCGCAGGCAAACACATGCAAGTGTGCGCCAGCTTATAGAAGAATTGCCCGAAGAGCAACGTGAGGTAATAATACTGCGTATGTATGGCGATCTTAGCTTTAAAGAGATAGCAGCCATCACATCTGTAAGTATAAATACCGCCCTGGGGCGTATGCGCTACGGCTTGTTAAACCTGCGTAAAATGATACAAGACCGCCAAATGGTGCTGCGCTGATAGCGCCATTTTGGCTATCTTGCCGCCTATGGCTTTACCCGTGTTTTTTCATCCCGGCAATTTAGTTGCGGGCCAGCAATTGTGGCTGGAAGAAGATACCGCGCGCCATGTAGTGCAGGTACTGCGCATGCAGGTTGGTGGGCAGTTTATACTTACCAATGGCAAAGGACATGCGGCAACGGTGCGTATTACCGAAGCTGCAAAGAAAAAATGCGCTGTATATATTGAAGAGGTTGTATCGCATCAGCAGGCAAAAGGCATACTGCATTTGGCCGTAGCCTTTACAAAAAATACAGGTCGCAACGAGTGGCTTTTAGAAAAAGCTACAGAGCTGGGCGCAAATACTATTACACCTATACAGGCTACGCGCAGCGAACGTGAAAGAGTAAAACCCGACCGCTGGAACAACATACTCATTGCTGCCATGCTGCAATCACAGCAGTATCATTTACCGCAGCTTAACGAACCCGCCACCCCAGAGCAATTGGTGCGCTACCTGGACAATATACCGCAAAAGCTGGTTGCGCATTGTATGGAGGGCAAAGAAAGGGAGCCGTTGTCTATAGCATGCAAACCCGGTTTGGAAACCGTGATACTTATTGGCCCTGAAGGCGATTTTACACCAGAAGAAGTGGCATTGCTGGAGCAAAATAATTTTGTTGCCATATCATTGGGCCATCGCCGCCTGCGCACCGAAACTGCAGCAATGTCGGTGTGCAGTTATTTTAATACCATCAATTATGAAGAAGCTTAGCCTAATTATTGCTCTGTGCCTGTTTTCAGCAGGCTTCGTAAACGCGCAAAATATGAAGCTGGCTTTGCTGATATATAATGGCGGTGGCGACTGGTATGCTAACCCCACATCGCTAAAGAACCTTGCCGCTTTTTGCAACCAGCAGTTGCATACCCGTTTCGATACTAAAGAAGCGCAGGTGGAAATTGGCAGCCCCGATCTGTTCAATTATCCGTTCATACACATGACGGGCCATGGGCGCTGGGCGGTAAGCGATGCAGAGGCGCAGAACCTGCGTAAGTACCTGGAGTCGGGTGGTTTTCTGCATATTGATGATAACTACGGTTTGGATGAATATGTGCGCCCCGCACTAAAGAAAGTTTTTCCCGAAGCCGAATTGGTTGAGCTGCCTTTCTCGCATCCCATCTACCATCAAAAATTCAACTTCCCGAACGGTGTACCCAAGATACACGAGCACGATAAAAAACCACCTAAAGGTTATGGCATAATATACAAAGGCAAGTTGGTATGTTATTATACGGTAGAGACCGATCTGGGCGATGGTTGGGAAGATCAGGAAGTACACCACGATACACCCGAAAAGCACCAGCAGGCCTTGCAAATGGGCGCTAATATTATTCAGTATGTATTCAATAGTAATGCAGGTAGCTAATACCGGCTATTGGCGGCTTATTATCTCAACAGCCTTCTGCGCTATGTTGCCCCAGTAGTAGGTATCGTAAAAGCTTTGGGGGGTGGGTGATGATTGGGTCATTGCATTCAGTATGTCCTTAATAAAGGCATCCCAGTCGTGGTCGGCACTTACATGCAGGTTATTGCCGCATACACTTCTTATAAGCCCTGCAGCCCCGCTTTCGCAGCTTACTACCTGTTTGTTATAGCTTAGCGCTTCTATGGCTTTGGTTTTTATACCGCCACCTGTTATTACTGGGTTCAGCATCACGTCGCATGCCTGCAAAAATAATTTAAGGCTTTCCAGAAAGCCCGTATATATTACGTTTTCAGTATTCGCAATACGCGCTTGCAGTGGTTCAGATAATCCCTTGCCTGCTATTAGCACCTGGTAGCCCTTTCCACTTTTATTTAGTCTTGGCATTATTTCATCCAATATATAAGTAACGGCTTGTTCGTTTGGTGTATAGCTTAGTGCGCCCAGGAAATATAACCACGGTTTACCGGCATCTATATGCAGGCTTTTGGCTAGTTGTGTTTTTGCATCTGCAATTAGCGCGGGGGGCTCACTAAGATTGGTGCCAAAAGGTAAAACATGGCATTTTTCAGCAGGTATGCCATAGTTGGTTATTACCCATTGTGCATCTTCTTCAGTAACAAAAAAACTGCTTTTTGCATGCTTCATGGCAAATTTTTCAAAGCTATGCATCAGTGGCCACCACTTTTTGCCCAATGTTCTAAACCGCTCCGATTCTATATTGTGGCTTCTCAAAAACCAGGGTATACCCAGCTTGCGTGCAACCAGCATAGCTGTAGGCGCCATATATGGGTGGTCGCAAAATATAGCAGTGCAATCATAACGCTTGCCTATGTTAAGTATAGTAGTGTAGCAATAAAAAGGCAGGTAGCGCCATATAGTAGCCGGCAGTACGGCATGCATATCGAACGCGTAATTATTGGCAGGATCATTATTATTGGTGCTTACCAGGTGGTCTGGGCACAGCTTGCCGATATTATGGTGCATATCCAATATGCCTAAGTGTCCACCACCTGTTGCAGGTAGCAGGCGGTAAGGAGCTATGCTCAATAAACTGCAATGGCGTAACATCGGTTGCTAAAATAAAGTTTATTGGCTATTGATTATATTTTCTTTTCAAATCATTTTATCGGCTCTGTTTATGACGAATGTCATCATGCTATATGTTTAGCGCGTAGCTATATTGCGGCCATGATTAAGGAGAAGCAATTTCAAAAAGATAATCAGGAATTGAAAGGCGGGAATATAATTCTAATGCTTATAGCCGCCTTACTGATAGTATCGGTAGTGCTGTTGATATACATATAATGGTTCCCTGTTTTTTCTCATAGTGTTTATTCAAAACAGTCGTTTACGGCTGTTTTTTTTATGAGCGCCTTAAAACGAACAGGGGCCCGGTAGATACCGAAAGCCCCTGTACAAATCTGTCCCTTCAGGGTGTTAGCCCTATATCTTCACTGGCTGTTATTACAGCCCCGTTTTCACAAATATGTTATTGCAATTAAGAATCAAATATTGGTTCAGCCTCAGCTATATCTTCATCTCTTGCATAAAATTACAGCAGCAAATGTTAAAAGAATCATGATGTTTATCATCATTCCTATTACTTACTGTTCCATGACAATAATTTTGTTTGCTTATTATATTAATAAGAAGTATTTTTGCTATTATTAAATTTAAATATGCACATTCCTGCCTGCATATTTCAGTAAAACGGATCCGTTATATTATTCAACCTTAATTACCTATCAAAAAAAGGAAAAACCATGAAACCCGAACACGAACTCTTTGTAAAGGGGATGATACAGCATGGTGATAAACGCCGTGCCTATCAATCTGCCTACCCCGGTGTATCGCCCGAAAGTGCCCGCACCGCGGCTAACAGGCTATTGCGCGACCCTGAAATATTTAATCGTATTCTGGATATAACCCGGCGCGCCCGCAACCGCGCGCTGGAAGAGCTGGACGATGAAGCTTTTGAAATGGCGCAGCAGCAATTACTTACCATACGCGAAAAGAGGGCTGCCCTTACCGAAATGGTGAATGGTAACTACAAACGCAAACGCTATATAAAATTGAAAGACAAAGTGGAAGTGGTATATGAAGATATAAGTGTGTATGCTGTACTGCGGGCTATCGAATTGGATAGTAAACTATCCGGTGAGTTAACCCCCGGCGCCAGGAAAATAGACAAGGAATTGAAGAAGGAGCCGGTGGCGGGCACATACCAGATATTTATTGGTGGCGACGAGTTGGATGGTGAGAGGAATACTGCTGAGGCGCCTGCTGAAGTTACACAAGCGTCTTGCACTAACCCGATGCTGCACATCAATTGGACACAAGCCGATGAAACAGCCCTGGAAAATGAGCCACCGCTAAATTGGCCGGTTGAGGAGGTGCAGGCAGCTACAGCAACGCTAAAAGAGCAATATGAACTGGAGATGTTTAAAGATGATACATTTTTGCGATGGCTGATAAAGGCACCACAAACGCACGATGAGGGCCATAGCCGGTGGGCGGGAGTGCTACTGGCACAACTGCGTAGGCATGGTATCCCGGAACACGAAACGCATACGCCCCCGAAAACGGAACAAAATGGAACAAAAAATATCCCGCAACCAATATCTTTGCCCTTTAAGCAGGATATGAAAATATTAATGGTATGCCTGGGCAATATCTGTCGCTCACCAATAGCCGAAGGGTTGATGAGGCATAAAATAAAACAACACGGGTTAAATTGGGAAGTGGCATCGGCAGGTACGGAAAGTTATCATATAGGCGAGGCACCACATCAGTTTTCGCAAAATATCTGTCGGTTGAAAGGGGTAGATATATCGGCGCAGCGGGCCAGGAAGTTTACTGCGGTCGATTTCGCTGAATACGATAAGATATATGCTATGGCGGATGATGTATATGAAGAGATTGCAAGGATTGGTGGCCATAAGGCAGATATGGCCAGGGTTGAATACTTTTTGAATGAGCTGGAACCTGCAAGTAATGGCAACGTGCCCGACCCCTGGTATGGCCCCGAAGAAGGCTACACTACCGTTTACGAATTAATAGACCGCACCTGCAATGCGATCATAGAAAAATATAAGAAGCACTAAATGTCAAAACCATCGATACCACAAGGCACGCGCGATTTTTCACCGGCAGAAGTACGCAAGCGCCAGTATATATTGAATACCATTCGTGGTGTATTTGAGCTATATGGCTTTCAGCCGCTGGAAACACCGGCCATGGAAAACCTGGTTACCCTTACGGGCAAGTACGGCGAAGAAGGCGACCGTTTAATATTTAAAATATTAAACAATGGCCTGCACGAAAAGAAAGAGGCCGATAAAGAGAAAATGAATGAAGAGTGGGGTAAGTTATTGAGCAAGCCATACAGCACACCTGTTGTTACTGAGCGTGCCCTGCGTTACGATCTTACTATCCCGTTTGCCCGCTACGTGGTTATGCACCAGAACGAGCTGGCATTTCCTTTCCGCCGCTACCAGATGCAGCCCGTATGGCGTGCCGATAGGCCCCAGAAAGGCCGTTACCGCGAGTTCTGGCAGTGCGATGCCGATGTGGTAGGCAGCACATCACTTATAAACGAAGCGGAACTGCTGTGCATTTATCAAAGCTCTTTCCACCGGTTGAACTTGCCGCAGATAGGCATCAAAATAAACAGTCGCAAATTACTGGCTGGCCTGGCAGAAATATGTGGTATGCCCGCGCTGATGGTGGATATAACCATCGCCCTCGATAAGTTGGATAAAATAGGCTGGGATGGTGTAGCGAAAGAACTGGCAGAAAGAGGGGTAGCAGATACAGGAGTAGAAAAAATAAAACAGGTAATAGAAGTAACGGGAAATAACGAAGAAAAGCTGGCGGCGCTCTCTGAAATTATGAGCAACAGTGAAATTGGTTTGCAGGGAATTGAAGAACTGAAACAAACACTGGCTTACCATAATACGTTAACCAATAAAGACTGGACTTCAACCATAGAGGTAGATATTAGCCTGGCGCGTGGCTTGAATTACTATACAGGGGTAATTGTAGAAGTAGTGTGCCGTGCTGTAAAAATGGGCAGCATAGGTGGCGGTGGCAGGTACGATGATCTTACCGGGTTATTTGGCCTGAAAGGATTATCGGGAGTAGGTGTTTCCTTCGGTGTCGATAGGATTTACGATGTGATAGAAGAACTAGGTTTATTTCCGCAAGAGCTTACCACGGGTACGCAGGTATTGCTTCTCAACTTCGGTGGCGAGAATGAAACCTATGCACTACAGGTGTTGCAGCAATTGCGTAACAATGGCATAGCAGCTGAGATATACCCCGATGCGGCCAAGTTCGATAAACAGATGAAATATGCTAATAAAAGAAGCATTGCTTATGTAATACTTCCCGGCGATGAAGAACGTGAGAAAAACCAGCTTAGCCTTAAAAACTTTACTACCGGCGAACAAATGATGGTGAGCCTAGAGGAGTGTATTGAATTATTAGATTCTTTGAAATAAAAAAAGAGTCCTGCGTTAGCAGGACTCTCTCTGGTACCCCTGATATTAAATAAGTTGGGGAAGTATTTAGCGGCGGAAAAATGCAGGGCATTTAGCTTGCCAGTATTCTTTTACATTACCAAACGCTTTCAGGTAGATGCCCACAGACAGGCCGGCATACATATACCAGTCGTTTGCTTTGCTATCGCCGCGCTGGAAGTTCTTATTAGGATAGTTGCCATCCCAGGTGTTGCGCTCATCGCCACGGAAGGACAGATCGAAAGCCTGGCGGCTACGGTAAGCTATCAGTGTATCGCGGTCAACAAACGAACGGCTTACGTCATCCAGGTAGTCGGTATTGGTATAGCGGAAGCCAACTTCGGTAGTTATCATCAGCGTTTTACCAACGAAGAACTTAAGACCACCACCTATCGGGAAGGCTATATTAGTCAGTTTATATTCTTTACGATCCGGATATACAGGTATTCCCTGGCCTTCAGTGCTTAATGGGCGCAGATATACTTTTTCTCCTTTAAGCCCATCGGTATAAGGGTTGTAGTGGAAAACGGCGATACCACCGAATATATACGGGGTGATCTTCATCTTGTCCACATCTATTGGCAGGAAGTTGATTTCCAGGCCGGCATGGGCTTCAAAAAGATTGCTTGAAAAGCGCAGGTTGCGGTTTTGTTTCACTACACTGCCCGAAAGGCTGTCTGCAGCGGTAATATTTGTATATGAAACCCCTAAACGTACGCCTAGATGCGGATTCATAAAATATTTATAAGTGATGCCACCCATTGGTCGGTTGGTGCGGCTATCAAAAACCTTATCCTGAAGATCGCCATAATAGTTAGCCACGCCAGCCATCAAACCAATTTCGTGGTGAGGCATTTGTGCCTGTACGCATAGCGGCGCCAGCATTGCTAAGGAAAGTATAAATCGTTTCAAGGCCTTAAATTTTTGTTAATACACTCCGAAAGATAAAAACAATTTTTGAAAAACAAAACTGTTGTAGAAAAAGCTTTTAGCAGGTAATGTTATGGAACTCTATATATTATGCCGCGATATATTAACAGCAGCCTGAAAACCTTATTTTTGCCCACCTGATATTTTAAAGAGATGAACCTGATAAAGGAATTACAGGCAAGAAACCTGATACAAGATATAATGCCGGGTACGGAAGAACAACTGGAAAAGGAATTAACCTCCGGTTATGTGGGTTTCGACCCTACTGCTGAAAGCCTGCATGTGGGCAACCTGGTGCCTATTACATTACTGATGCGCCTGCAAAGGGCCGGGCACAAACCTTATGCACTGGTTGGTGGTGCTACAGGTATGATAGGCGACCCTTCAGGTAAATCGGCTGAACGCAATTTGCTAAGCATGGAGATCATTGAGCGCAATTGCAATGGTATCCGCAAGCAACTGGAAAAATTCATAGACTTTAGCGAGGATAAGCCAAACGCCGCGGTGATGGTCAATAACTACGATTGGTTCAAAAATTTCTCGTTTCTTGATTTTATTCGCGATACAGGTAAACATATCACGGTCAATTACATGTTGTCGAAAGATTCAGTACAAAAGCGACTGGAGACAGGCTTGTCTTTTACTGAGTTTACTTATCAGTTGATACAGGGTTACGATTATTTCCATCTTAATAAACAGCACAACGTAAAGCTGCAAATGGGTGGTGCCGACCAGTGGGGTAATATTGTTACCGGTACCGAGCTGATACGCCGCAAAGGTGGCAGCGATGCATTTGCATTTACCTGCCCGCTGATGACCAAGAGCGATGGCAGCAAATTTGGTAAATCGGAAAGCGGTAATGTCTGGCTCGATCCTGAGTTGACTTCTCCTTACCAGTTTTACCAATTCTGGTTAAAGCAGGCTGATGATGATGCGGTAAGAGCAACGCTTACGTTCTCTTTCCGTCCGCTGGAAGAAATAAATGCATTAATAGAAGAACACAAAAGCGCTCCGCATTTACGTAAGCTGCAAAAGGCGCTTGCTGAAGAACTGACTACTTTAGTGCACAGTGCGGAAGATTTGACTTTTGCACAAAAAGCTTCGGATATATTATTCGGACAATCGGCCATAGAAACATTGCGCGAACTGAATGAGAAACAATTGCTGGAAGTAATGGATGGTGTGCCCCAGGTTACTGCAAGTAAAGATGCGCTGAACGAAGGTGTTGATTTTCTAACCTTCCTTGCCGATAGCAAAATATTTCCATCGAAAGGGGAAGCGCGTAAAATGGTACAAAATGGCGGTTTGAGTGTAAATAAGGAGAAAGTAGCAGGTATCGATTTTATGCTGAAGCAAGAGCATTTGCTGAACGACCGCTATATGCTGATACAAAAAGGCAAATCGAACTACACTTTAGCCATCTTTAATTAGGTATTGCTTTAGTGGCTATTGTGTTACTTTTGAAATTGTATGCCGGCGCGTTTTTTACGATATTTACTGATATGCTTAGCGGCTGTTGCTATTACGCTGCCCACTTTTTTCTGCAATAGCCCTGATAAAAGTGCAGAAGTGGAAGCTACGGGTTCGCCATGGCGCAACGTGTAAGATACCAGCGTGCATTATGTAGGTATGCAAACCTGCCGTACTTGTCACGAAGGCGTTTATCAAACATTCATACAAACGGGAATGGGCCAGTCGTTCGACCATGCTACTCGTCAAAAATCGGTAGCGGAGTTTGGGCATGCACCTGTGTACGATAAGTCGCTCGACTTTTACTATAAGCCTTATATGCAGAACGACTCGCTGTACATAATGGAGTTCAGGGTAGAGGCAGGCGATACCACACATAAGAAAATACAAAAGATAGACTACATAGTAGGCTCAGGGCAGCATACCAATTCCAACATCTTTAATGTAAACGGTTATTTCTACCAAGCGCCAATTACCTATTATGCGCAAAAGAAACAATGGGACCTTGCGCCGGGTTTTGAGAATGGGCACAATACACGCTTCAACAGGCTGATAGAAATAGAATGTATGAGTTGCCATAACGGTTACCCTGATTTTGTTGCTAACAGCCAGAATAAATACCTGAGCGTAAAAAACGGTATTGATTGCGAGCGCTGCCATGGGCCGGGTTCACTGCATGTGCAGGAAAAACAATCGGGTAAAATAATTGATACATCGAAAGGACCTGATTACAGTATTGTTAATCCCAGAAGGTTATCAACAGAACTGCAAAACAACGTTTGCCAGCGCTGTCACTTGCAGGGTATTGCTGTATTGAATGATGGGAAGACGTTCTTCGACTTCCGCCCTGGTATGCATTTATCGGAAGTTATGAATGTATTTATGCCTGAGTATGAAGGTGCACGCGATAAAATGATCATGGCGTCGCATGTAGAGCGGATGAAAAAGAGTGAGTGTTTTGTAAGCTCGGGTAAGATGAGCTGTATTACCTGCCACAACCCGCACGTGAGTGTAAAGTTTACACCAAGAGCACAATACCTGAATGCTTGTCAAAGTTGCCATGGCGCAGCACAACAAGTGCATTGCAGCGAGGATATAAAAGTACGTGCTACAAAGAATGATGATTGTGTAACCTGCCACATGCCGCATAATGGTAGTATTGATATACCACACGTAGCGGTTACCGACCACTACATACGCAAGCGGCCAATGAGTGATACGCTGGAAAAAAAGATAACAGCGTTCTTAGGATTGAAATGTTTCAATAACGATAGTGTAGATGCTATAACTACTGCGCGGGCATATATGGAATTTTACGAACGCTATAATCCGAATAATGGGTTGATAGATTCTGCGCTCTGGTACTTAGGTAAGCAACCGGATATAGAAGCCAGTCAAAAACAAAACAGGGACTACGTGCGTGCTTACTTTCTGCTGAATAACTACAGTAAAGTTGTGCAGTACGCGCAGCAGCTACAGCCGCAAAACATGCAGGATGCCTGGGCTTGTTACCGAATAGGTGAAGCATACTACCAATTGCAGCAAGTGGAGAAAGCTGTGCCCTGGTATAAAAGGGCTATAGAAATATTGCCTTATTCGCTCGACTTTCAAACTAAATATGGTACTAGTTTACTGGCTACAGGTAATTTAGCAGAAGCGCAAAAAGTATTTAATTTTGTGGTGAACGAAAATCCTGATTACCAGGTTGCAAGCAATAACCTGGGTTTCATTTATATGCAACAGGGCAATAGCACTATGAGTTATGACTACCTACGCAAAGCATTAGCTGCCGACCCGGACCATGAGCAGACCTTGATAAATATGGCGGTATGGTATCATAACAATGGCAACAATGATCTTGCACAAAGAACATTGAAACACCTGATTAAAAAGCATCCTGCCAATAAACAGGCAAAAGCTATGCTGTTGGATCTGCCGTAATATCATCACTAAATAAATATGGTGACATCTATTTGATGAGTGAAATGGGGACTATATATTGTGCTCATTATAAACTCTATATGATGAAGAAAATAATTTTGGTGCTAGCCGTTTTTGCAATAAGTACCACTGGTTTTGCGCAGCAAATGACGAGGCAAAAAAATAGCACAATGGTATCTTGTCCAAAAGCCTACCTGGGTGTAAGCACAGGTTTGGAAAACCAGGCGGGTTTAATAGGCTTTATAGTAGATGTGCCCATTGTAAGCCAGGTGTCAGTTGGTGGTGGTGTAGGTATCAGCAGCTGGGGTACTAAGCTATATGCTGAAGGAAGGTATTATTTTAAGCCATGTCAGCGTGGTTGGGCAATTGGAGCGGGTGTTTCGCATAATACAGGGTTAACGAATTTTACAACTGATCTGCCATCGAACACAGGCGGAAATACAAGCACCACGCTTGATTTTGAACCTGTAACTAATGGGTTTATTGCAGGATATCATTTCTTCAATTTAGGCAGGCGTGGGCATCGTTTCTATTTACAGGCAGGTTATTCATTCAGGTTTAGCGATGATAATTACAAAGTGCTGTATGGCGGGCCATTAAGTGCAGATGCCCGTAAAGTACTTGACATATTGCAACCGGGAGGTTTAATGCTGGCACTAGGTTTTTCGTTTGGTGTAGGAGGCAGATAAAAAGCAAATCATTCTAACAAAAAGCCATGCATTTTTTGAATGCATGACTTTTTTTATCGTACCGTAATGAGTTATTATACTAAAGCTGCTTTGTAGCGCATTTCAACTTCATTCCAGTTGATAACGTTCCAGATAGCGGATAAATAATCAGGACGTTTGTTTTGATATTTCAGGTAATAAGCATGCTCCCATACATCGATACCTAAGATCGGGTGGCCGTTTACATCTGCAACATCCATCAATGGATTGTCCTGGTTAGGTGTAGAGGTTACTTCCAGCTTGCCGTCCTTAACTATCAGCCATGCCCAGCCACTACCAAAACGAGTGGCACCCGCCGTATTCATTTTTTCTTTAAGTGCATCAAGAGAGCCAAAAGCATCGTTGATAGCTTTGGCCAGCTCGCCTGAAGGTGAGCCACCGTTAGGGCCTAAAACCGTCCAGAATAAAGTATGGTTGTAATGGCCGCCACCATTGTTGCGTACTGCCGCAGGGTAAGCAGATATATTAGCCATCAGTTCTTCAAGAGTTTTGTTTTCATGCTCGGTGCCAGCCAAAGCCTTGTTCAGGTTGTCAACATAAGCCTGGTGATGTTTGTCATGGTGTATTTCCATAGTTCGGGCATCAATATGTGGTTCCAGTGCATCGAAAGCGTATGGTAACGCCGGAAGAGAATGTGTCATAGTTTTAATAATGTTTGGTTCGTCAATTACTCAAAGGTAACGGAGGGCAGCCTAAAGCTCCAAATACTGTTATAGGAATTATAAATAATTAAAATAACCCTTTTAGGGGAGGCATAATTATTATGTAATAATGTTTTCTGTTTAGAACTAGCTATCAATGATGTTTTTATAATAATGGGTAAACTTTACTCATATTGCATAGTCTAAACATAGGCCGGAATAGTTGGATATTGGATTTTTGTGTTATGTGTATGGTTGGTGCTGAATATTTTAAAGCACTGCGGGTGTATATTTGACGGGCTTTATTTTTGAAATATACTGCATGAGTTTACCTTCGTTATCGCTACGCCGGCCTGTTTTAGCCATAGTACTTAATATCATTATTGTCATATTTGGTATCATCGGGTTCAATTTTCTAGGTATCCGCGATTATCCATCTATCGATCCGCCGATCATCAATGTAAGAACATCGTATGCAGGTGCCAACCCTGATATTATAGAAAACCAGATAACAGAACCGCTTGAAAAGTCGATAAACGGTATAGCAGGCATCAAAACGATATCGTCCACAAGTGCACAAGGTAGCAGCAATATTACAGTAGAATTCGACCTGAGTATAGATCTTGAGGCAGCTGCCAATGATGTACGCGATAAAGTTTCACAGGCAGTAAGAAGTCTTCCGCAGGATATTGATGCCCCGCCTGTGGTATCGAAAGCAGATGCAAATGCACAGCCCATACTTTCCATGACCGTGCAGAGCGATACCAAGAACCAACTGGAGCTAACGGAATATGCAGAAAATGTATTGGTAGAACGCCTGCAAACCATACCCGGAGTAAGCAGCATACGTATATGGGGCGAAAAACGCTATGCTATGCGCCTGTGGCTAGATCCCGTTGCCATGGCAGGCTATGGCATTACCTTCCTGGATATACAGGATGCACTTGCCAAACAAAATGTGGAGTTACCGGCAGGTAAGATTGCCGGCACCAATACCGAGCTTTCTGTAAGGACATTTGGCCGCCTTTATACAGAAGAAGACTTCAACAACCTGATAGTTAAAAACATTAACGGAAGTGATATTTATTTAAAAAACGTAGGTGAGGCTGTACTTGGGCCTGAAAATGAAGAAAGCGTTTTGAAAGAAAGCGCGGTACCAATGATAGCCCTTGCGGTAACACCGCAACCGGGTTCGAATTATGTAGCCATATCGGATGAGTTTTATAAACGGTATGATGAATTAAAGAAAGATATTCCCGCCGATTTTAAATTAAATATTGCCCTTGATACAACCGCATTTATTAAAAAATCTATTTCAGAGGTAGAAGAGACCTTACTTGTATCATTTGCACTGGTGATACTTATTATCTATCTCTTTTTCCGCGACTGGCTTATTGCCTTCCGTCCGTTGATAGATATACCAGTGAGTTTGATAGGCGCATTCTTTATAATGTATGCAATGGGTTTCACTATCAATATACTTACCCTGCTGGCCATTGTACTGGCTACCGGGCTTGTGGTAGATGATGGTATAGTGGTGACGGAAAACATATTTAAGAAGATAGAAGCGGGTATGGAAAAGCACCGCGCTGCAAAAGAGGGGAGCGAGGAAATATACTTTGCGGTTATCTCTACTTCTATTACGCTGGCAGTAGTGTTCCTGCCTATCGTATTCCTGCAAGGATTTACAGGGCGGCTTTTCCGCGAGTTTGGTATTGTAGTAGCCGGTGCCGTATTGATCTCCGCATTTGTATCTCTATCGCTTACACCGGTACTGAATGTACTGATGACCCGCAAGGTGCACAAGCCGTCTCGGTTCTATGTAAAATCTGAGCCTTTCTTCCAGGGGCTTGAAAATGGTTACAAGCGTGGACTGGTATGGATAATGAAGCATAAATGGGTGGCCTTAACAGGCATGGTGGTGAGCTTTGCGTTGATATTTATAATAGGTAAAGGTCTGCAAAGTGAACTTGCCCCGCTTGAAGACCGGAGCCGCTTTCGTGCATTGGTGAGCGCACCCGAAGGTACGGCTTATGATGCCATGGACAATTATATGGATCAGCTGGTAGGGGTAATAGTGGATTCGATACCTGAGAAAGAAGTGATACTATCGGTAACTGCGCCTAGTTTTTCAGGCTCGGGCGCTGTAAATACAGGTTTTATAAATGTACGGCTGAAAGAGCCCGGCGAGCGGGAACGCAGCCAGGAAGAAATAGTGCAGCAGGTAAACAGGAACTTCCAGAGGTACAACTTCGGGCGTGCATTTGCCATACAGGAACAAACTATATCGGTACAGCGCGGGGGCAGTGCTTATCCTGTAGTGTATGTATTGCAAAACATCAACTTCGACAGGCTTGCAAAGGCACTACCCGTGTTTATGGATGAAGTAAATAAGAGCCCTGTGTTTCAGGGTGCTGATGTTGATCTGAAGTTCAATAAGCCTGAGCTTACCGTGTCTATCGACAGGGCAAAAGCATCGCAATTGGGTGTGTCGGTTGATGATGTATCGCGTACCATGCAACTGGCATTAAGTAATGGGCGCCTGGGATATTTTACTAAGAACGGTAAGCAGTACCAGGTACTGGGGCAGGTATTTCGTAAAGACAGGGATGCCCCCATTGCCCTGAATACATACTTTGTAAAAAACAACGCGGGCGAATTTATATCGCTGGATAACGTTATAAGTGTAGAAGAAACCACCAGCCCGTCGCAGATATATCACTATAACAGGTATAAGTCTGCAACTATATCGGCAGGCCTTGCTCCCGGCAAAACAATTGGCGACGGTATCGCAGAGATGAACAGGATATATAATGACCTGATGAAGAAAAAAGTAGTGGATGAATCATTTTCTACTTCATTAGGTGGTGCATCAAAAGACTATGAGGAAAGTTCATCGAATACATTGTTTGCATTTTTGCTGGCGCTGGTACTTATATATTTGATATTAGCAGCACAATTTGAAAGTTTCATTGATCCGCTTATCATCATGTTCACAGTACCACTTGCCATAGCAGGCGCAGTATTGTCATTATGGTTATTTGGGCAAACACTGAATATCTTTTCTCAAATAGGTATGATCATGCTGATAGGCCTTGTTACCAAGAATGGTATCCTTATAGTAGAATATGCCAACCATATACGCGATAAAGGCTCATCGAAAACGGAGGCGGCTATTTATGCAGCTTCTATGCGTTTGCGCCCTATACTTATGACCAGCCTGGCCATGATATTTGGCGCTTTACCGTTAGCTTTATCATTAGGCGCAGCATCTACCAGCCGCATACCTTTAGGTGTAGTAATTGTTGGTGGTGTATTGTTTTCGTTGCTATTATCATTATTCATATTACCTGTTATTTACAGCCTCATGTCGCGCAGAAAACAAACTGCGCCCACGGCTATTGATAAACTAACAGAATAAGAGGAGAAAAAAATTTGAAAATGGTATAAGGCCGTATTTATATGAAAGTATTTTTTGGAGTTTTTATTGTTTTGTTGTTGTGTACGCATAGCCTTTTTGCGCAGGAAAGGTTGAGCCTGGATGATGCCATAGCAAAAGCGTTAGCGTATAATTATGATATCCGCATTGCGCAAACGGATGCAAAGTCTGCTGAGGTAAATAATACCGCAGGTAATGCAGGTATGCTGCCTAATATAAATGCCACCGGTGCTGTAACGGTAGGTAGCTCAAATACACATATTGAGTTTGCCGACGGCCGGATACAGGAGGTAAACAATGCGGGTTCATTTAATGCCAATGGGGCTGCCAATCTTAACTGGACACTGTTCAATGGCGGGAAGATGTTTTTGCTTAAAAAGCGATTGAATGTATTAGAAGAAGCCGGTGCTATACAGTTGAAGGCACAGATACAGGCTACAATAGCGCAAGTGATACAGGCATACGCGCAGGTGGTTTGGCAAAAGCAACAAGGTGTGGCAATTGATACAGGGCTTGCATTGGCTAAAGTACGTATCGTGCTTACACAGTTGCAATATGAAAGCGGCTTGTCAGCTAAGGTTGATTTTTTACAGGCTCGTGTAGATTACAATGCCCGCCAATCAGAT
Organism: uncultured bacterium; assembly: GCA_965650105.1. Lineage (GTDB taxonomy): Bacteria > Bacteroidota > Bacteroidia > Chitinophagales > Chitinophagaceae > Polluticoccus. The sequence goes on from CBFGNI010000001.1 coordinate 57,612, forward strand.
TCACTGACGCAGGTAGCATCAGTAAATGCAAGTTATGCTACGCTTAACAGCTTAATGGGTATAGACCCATTTACTACCAGCTATGATGTAGATGACAGCCTAAGGATAAATATGGATCTGAAGCCGGAAGACCCCGAAAGGCTGGAAGATATAAACCTGTCTTTAGCATACGCAAAACGGACTGTAGAAGCATCGAAATTTGGTGAACGTGCCGAGCGTGCAGATTATTTTCCTGTTCTTGGCTTAAACGGCGGCTATAATTTTAATTATACCAAGAGCCAATCAGGTTTTTCTTTATTCAACCAGGGCTATGGCCCAACAGGTGGACTGACATTGAGTGTTCCTATATTCAATGGTGGCAATATAAGACGCGAGGTAAAGCTTGCTTCGCTACAGGCGATGCGTGACCAACTTGCTTATGATAAACAAACAAATGAAGTAAGCCGCCAATACCGTACTGCATGGCGCAATTATGAAACATCGGTTGCAGGCTACAGGCTTGAATCTCAGAATATACTTTATGCCAAAGAGAATAATGATATACAGGCAGCCCGCTTTCGTGCCGGCATTGCTACTACTATAGAAACGAGGGAAGCTGAAAATAGCTATGTGCAAGCGCTTGTACGTTTTTATACAGCGGTATATAATGTAAAAGTAAACGAGACACAGGTGCTGGAACTTGAAAATAAACTGGTGAAATAATATTTCGGATGACGTAAAAAGAAAGGGCTTCAATTGAAGCCCTTTCTTTTTACGTATAAGTTTTATACAAGTAGCTAAATATGTTGTTTGAAATATTCAAGCGTCAATTTTAAGCCTTCATGCCTGTCAACTTTAGGTAACCAGCCAAGTATTTCTTTGGCCTTAGTAATATCTGGTTGACGTTGTTTGGGGTCGTCTTGTGGCAAAGGCTCATAAACAATCTTCGATTTGGAGCCAGTAAGTTTAATTACTTCTTCTGCAAATTGCAGAAGCGTAATTTCGGATGGATTGCCAATGTTTACAGGGTTGCTGTAATCGCTCAATAGCAGGCGGTATATTCCATCAACAAGATCGGACACATAGCAGAATGAACGTGTTTGTGAGCCATCGCCATACACTGTTACGTCTTCACCACGTAGTGCCTGGCTCATGAAGGTTGGCAATGCACGGCCATCGTCGAGACGCATACGCGGACCGTAGGTATTGAATATACGGATGATCCTGGTTTCCAGCTTGTGATAAGTATGGTAAGCCATGGTTATACTTTCCATAAAGCGCTTAGCTTCATCATAAACGCCACGGGGGCCTATCGGGTTCACGTTACCCCAATATTCTTCCTGTTGCGGGTGTACCAGCGGGTCGCCATATACTTCAGAAGTAGAGGCTACCAATATGCGTGCACCTTTCGATTTTGCCAGGCCAAGCAGGTTGTGAGTGCCCAAAGAACTAACCTTCAATGTCTGGATAGGCATTTTCAAATAGTCGATAGGACTAGCCGGAGATGCAAAATGCAGTATATAATCGATATGGCCCGGTACGTGTACGAATTTAGATACATCGTGATGATAGAACTGAAACTCTTTTAAAGGGAAGAGATGCTCTATGTTCTTTATATTACCTGTCAACAGGTTGTCCATACCTATCACTTCGTAGCCTTCTTTCAAAAAGCGGTCGCAAAGATGAGAGCCCAGAAAACCGGCAGCACCTGTAATAAGAATACGTTTGTTACTCATGAATCTATTTTAACTGTAGTATTGGAAATGATTGCTTAGTCGATATTGCCACGCTCCCTTACCGGAGCAGCAGGTACTTTTATAGTATTGCGCAACTGTTCGTGTACTGTTTTACGGCCAATGCTTTCGTAATAGTAGCCTAATTCCTGCATTTTTTCCAAAGTATATACATTGCGCCCGTCAAATATCATTGGATTTTTCAGCATGCCATTCATCTTATCGAAATCAGGATTGCGGAAGGCGCTCCATTCGGTTACTATTACCAGGGCATCAGCATCTTGCAGTGCGTCGTACTGATTGTCGGCAAAAGCTATCTTATCTTCAAATAGTCTTTTTACATTGGGCATAGCTTCAGGATCGTAGGCGGTAATTTCAGCACCTGCCGCCAGCAGTTCATCTATCAATTCCAAAGCAGGGGCTTCGCGTATATCGTCGGTTTCAGGTTTAAAAGCCAAACCCCATACGGCAAATTTGCGCCCGCTAAGGTCGTTGCCAAAGGATTCTTTTACTTTTTTACCCAAACGTGTTTTCTGGCGTTCGTTTACCTTCATTACCGTGTTCACAATCTGGAAATCATAATCCATTTCGCGTGCGGTTTGTGCCAATGCCTGTACATCTTTAGGGAAACAACTGCCGCCATAACCTACGCCGGGGAAAAGGAAGCGTTTGCCTATGCGGCTATCGCTGCCAATGCCTGCCCGTACCATATCAACATTCGCCCCTGCCTTCTCGCATAAATTGGCCATCTCGTTCATAAAAGATATACGCATAGCCAAATATGAGTTGGCTGCATATTTTGTCATTTCAGATGAACGCTCATCCATGAAATAAATAGGGTTACCCTGGCGAACGAATGGCTGGTACAGCTCATCCATAATTTTACGGGCCCTTTCAGATGACGTTCCTATTACCACACGGTCGGGTTTTAAGAAATCTTCTACAGCAACACCTTCGCGCAAAAATTCAGGGTTCGATACTACATCGTACAGGTTACGATCCAGTTTTTGCTCCAGTACGGCACTTACTTTTTCAGCTGTGCCAACGGGTACTGTGCTTTTATTTACTATTACCTTATATTCTGTAATGATAGTACTCAGGTCGGCAGCAACATTCAATACAAATTGCAGGTCGGCAGCGCCATCTTTGCCCGGAGGAGTGGGTAAGGCGAGGAATATTACTTTTGCATCTTTGATACCGGCTTTTAAGTCGGTTGTAAATTCAATGCGTTTTTGCCTGATATTTCTTTCCAGTAATACATCAAGGCCCGGTTCGTAAATTGGTGATTTACCTGCTTTTAACTGTTTTATCTTTTCTTCATTAATATCGATACATACTACGTTATTACCTGTTTCAGCAAAGCAAGTACCTGTTACCAATCCTACGTAACCAGTTCCGATGATGGCTATTTGCATATTAGATTTATATGTTAAGGCAACAAATGTAAATATATATTTCGAACGAAAAAGGCTAATAAGAATCAGTTAACAAGCTGGTTGGCAGCTATTGCAAGCAACTCAACAGCAGATGGCAGGCATATTTTATTTCATCGTTACTGATAGTGAGTGGTGGTGCGATGCGAATGCAGTTTGGTGCAAAAAGAAACCAGTCGGAGAATAACCCATTTGAAATGCATTTTTGCAGGCAAGCCATTACATCATCTGCATTTTCCAGTTCTATTGCCATTAACAGTCCTTTACTACGTACTGCCTTTATTTTAGGGTGTATTAATAAAGAATGGAATATTGCTTCTTTTTCAGCAACTGTATCAATCATATTTTCAGAGAGCAATGCGTTCATCGCCGCCAGGCCGGCGGCACAACATACAGGATGCCCTCCAAAAGTGGTAATATGCCCCAATACAGGGTTTTTGGTAAAGGTTTGCATATTATTATAAGACGATACAAATGCTCCAAGCGGCATACCACCACCCAATGCTTTGCCTAATAATATTATGTCGGGTATTATATTATAGTTTTCAAAGCCCCAAAGCTTGCCCGTACGGCCAAAGCCTGTTTGTATCTCGTCCATTACCAGTAGGGTGCCGGTGCCCGTACATTTTGCTCTCAGCTTAGCCAGCCATTCTTTCTTAGGTTGTATTACTCCCGCTTCGCCTTGTACACTTTCTATAATAACACAGGAAGTATTTTCATTAATAGCATCTATCAATTCCTGTGAATTGTAATCATAATGCCAGACGCCCGGCATCAGGGGGCGGAAAGCATTACGCCAATATTCATCGCCCATTACACTAAGCGCACCCAGTGTGTTGCCATGATAGCTGTTATTGCAGGCTATAATATCGGTACGGCCGGTGACCCGCCGTGCCAGTTTTATGGCGCCTTCGGTAGCTTCTGCGCCTGAGTTGGTAAAATAAACACAGTTAAGCTGCCCCGGAAGGTGACTTGCCAGCAGTTGGGCGTACTCTGCCTGCGGGCTTTGCACCAGTTCACCATATACCATTATGTGCAGGTACTCATCGGCCTGCTTCTTTATGGCTTCAACAACTTTAGGATGCCTGTGCCCAATATTGCATACGCTAATACCGCCAATGAGGTCGAGATATTTGTTACCACCTATGTCATATAGATAATTTCCTGATGCTGAAACGATGTGCAGGCCTACCGGTGCAGGGGAGGTTTGTGCGATATGCTGTTGGAATAATTGACGGGTATTCATTGAACTAGCAAATTTATAGCGATTTACCGGGCGACCGTGATAATAATTTAATAATAAAAAAACAACATGATTTTGTGCAATTATCCGGAATTAATATTGGCTTAACATTCTGTTGATATACGCGTAACATTCCGGTAAACTGTTGGTAACATACGCAAGCGACTTTTGCATGCAAATTCTAAGCATATATGCGTATTCTTACAATGTCCTTCTTATTGTTATTGATTTCTTTGAAGGCATTTTCAATTGGGACGATTGCAGGTAAAATTACTGATGAGAAAACAGGAGACCCTGTAATAGGGGCAACAATTGTTGTGAAGGGAACACCTAAAGGTGCTGCAACTGATGTGGATGGTAATTTCCAGATACAAGTAGATGCAGGTACCTACACTATACAGGTAAACTACATAGGCTACCAAACTAAAGAGATAGAAGAGGTGAAAGTGGCTAATAATGCTACCGCATCTATTAATGTAGCTATTACCGAATCAAAATCAACACAGCTGAGCGAGGTAGTGGTGAGAACCACTATGAAAAAGGAGAATATCAATTCGCTGTACACAATGCAGAAAAATAATGCATCAATTTCTGATGGTATATCTGCAGATGTAATACGTAAATCGCCCGACCGCAGTACAGGTGAGGTACTGAAACGTGTAAGCGGTACTACTATACAAGACAATAAATTTGTTATTGTACGTGGTTTGAGCGACCGCTACAATGTAGGTATGGTTGATAACGCCGTATTGCCAAGTACTGAACCTAATCGTAAAGCATTCTCATTCGATATTATTCCTGCTAACCTGATAGATAATATCATTATCACTAAAACTGCAACTCCTGATTTACCGGGCGATTTTGCAGGTGGTGTTATTAATATTCTTACTAAAGAAATTCCGCAGGAAAACTTTAATACAATTTCTATAGGCGGTAGTTATAATACTGCTTCTACTTTTAAAACCTTTAAATCAGGCTACCGCAGCAGTACGGACTTTTTAGGCTTTGATGACGGTTCACGTAAGTTGCCATCGGATATGCCTTCAACAAAATCTGTTGTTACTAATACAGATGAAGCAACTAGTATTGCGTCTATTAATAAGCTAAATAACAATTTTACTGTTAAGGAAAGAAAAGCACTGCCAGGCATGAACCTGCAAGCCTCTTTAGGCCGTAGCTATTTAACCAAGAAAAACAATCGTTTTGGTGTGGTTGCCGCCATTAATTATACGCATAATGAAACAAGGGAGCCTAACCTGGAGCGTATATATGACAGCTATGATTATACTGATAATGGCTATAAATATTCTACAAACCTGGGTGCTATGTTAAATCTGGGTTATTCAGCAGGAAATTCTAAAATAGTACTGAAAACTCTATATAACCAAATATTTGATGATTACTTTTTAGAACGTACAGGTAATAATAGCTCAATAAATAAGGCTATTGAATACTATGCTTATGATCTGTTTCAGAAATCATTATTTAAAACATCGCTGGAAGGCGATCATAAGTTAGGCAAAAAGCAAAGCAAGATAAACTGGCTTGTTGCATATAACAGAGTGAACAATGACCAACCGGATCAACGTAAGGTACAATATGGTAAACTGCTAAGTGATCAAAACGACCCAAGTGTGCCATTTGCTGCAGAAGTAGGTACAAGTGGTAAGGCTAACAACCGTTTGTTTTCAAAGCTTGGTGAAAATATTTATTCAGCAAACGTAAATTATACATTACCTCTTGAATTGCTGAACAAAACAACTTTAAAGCTAGGACTTGCTACGCAATACCGTGAACGTACTTTTGATGCACGCTTTCTTGGTTTGACTCTTAATGAAAATTTTGGAAGAACGCCGAGCGATGAGGCTACTATTATTAAACAACAACCTGTTGGAAATCTATTTAGCCAAACAGCTATTGATAAAGGTTATTTTGATCTGGTTGAAACAACACTTCCGTCTGACGCTTATACAGCTAATTCAAATACAAATGCAGGCTATGTAATGCTTGATAATAAATTCAATGATAAATTCCGTCTGGTATGGGGTGTGAGAGTAGAATCTTTTAACATACAGTTAGATTCTAAAAACAATGGTGGTGCACCCGTAGCTGTTGATAAAACATGGGTAGATGTATTGCCATCAGCAAACTTTACTTATTCGCTAAATGAAAAAATCAATCTGCGCGCATCATATTATAAAACTGTAGCACGTCCCGAGTTTAGGGAAATGGCGCCATTTGCATATTATGATTATGAGTTATCGGCACTATCTTATGGTAATCAATCTTTGGAACGAAGCCAGATCCATAATGCTGATCTACGCTTCGAATTATATCCTAATGCAGGTGAAATATTTTCAGCTTCTGTTTTCTATAAGCATTTTGATAATACCCTTGAGCAGAGTGTATATGCAACTACAAGTCAGTTAGAAATCTCTGCCCGTAACTATCCCAGTGCGCAGAATGTTGGTGCCGAGGTTGAGATCAGGAAGAGTCTAAGTTTTATTGCTCCTTCAAGCAGATTAGCTAAGAACCTTAGCTTCTACGCTAATCTGGCATACGTTAAATCTCAAGTAATTGGTAACGATACAAGTGCTGCCACTGGAGCTGTGACAAAAATAGATCGTCCGCTTACAGGTCAGTCTAACTATGTAGTTAATACCAGCCTGACATATACTGCCATGGAAGGTAAACTGAATTTCAACATATTATATAACAGGATTGGGCCTCGTATATTTTTAGTAGGTGGAGAGAATCTGGGTAACGTATGGGAGCAGCCCCGCAACCTTCTGGATTTCCAGGTAGCATATAATGTTTCTAAAAGGAGTGAGTTGCGTTTTAATATAAAAGATATTTTAAACGCCCCATACTTCTTCTACTACGATCAAAACCGAAATGATAAGTATGACGGTATAGTAAAAAATGAATCGGGTTTTGCAGAACCGGCAAATGATTACATTCTAAAAAGGTTCCGCCCCGGCTCAACGTTTTCACTTACTTATACATACAAATTTTAGCACTTAACATTAAGTTAATGCTGACGTAACATTGGCATTAAATACACCACATACTTTCGCAGTAAATTTAAAAAGCAAACAATGAAAAAGCTTCTATTAGCCAGCTTATCCTTAACAATCTTCTTCGGTGCTTGTAAAGACAAGAATCCGACAACTGTTGATCCAACCCCAGAAAGTGATGTTGTAGAACTTAGCGGTGACATCTCTGCAAACCAAACGCTTACTTCAGACAAAAAGTATTTGCTAAAAGGTTTTGTGTATGTAAAATCAGGTGCAACACTTACTATTCAACCAGGTACGGTTATTATGGGTGAAAAAGCATCAAAAGGTACACTTGTTGTAGCCCGTGGTGGTAAAGTAATGGCAGAAGGTACTGCTACCCAGCCAATCGTTTTCACCTCTGCACAAGCTACAGGCGCACGTCGCGAAGGTGACTGGGGCGGTGTTATCCTTTTAGGTAAAGCTCCTATTAACCCTGATGGTGGTGAAGCTAAAATTGAAGGTGGTTTAACGCCAACTGCCGGTGGTAGCGAAAAAGATTATATTTATTATGGTGGCAGCGATGCATCTGATAACTCAGGTACATTAAAGTATGTTCGTATTGAATTTGCGGGTGTAGCATACTCTCCTGATAACGAGATCAATGGTCTTACAATGGGTGGCGTAGGTGCAGGTACAACTATCAGCTACGTACAGGTTTACCGCTCAGGCGATGACGCTTACGAATGGTTTGGCGGTACTGTAAATTGCGATCACCTGATAGCTACCTATACCTGGGATGATGATTTCGATACTGATTTCGGTTACTCTGGTAAAGTACAATTTGGTCTTGCGCAACGTGTACTGACAACTGCTGACGTATCAGGTTCTAATGGTTTTGAATCAGATAACGATGGTAATGGTTCTACCCACACTCCTCAGACTAAGGCAATGTTCTCTAACATGACTATTGTTGGCCCAATTGCTACTAAAGGAAATTCCGGTATCAACGCTAACTTCCAACATGGTGCTCAAATACGCCGTAACTCATCTGAAACAATCATCAACTCGATATTCACTGGTTACCCTGTAGGTCTTTATATAGACGACACAAAAGGTACACCTACTTCAGCTAATATGATTGCCGGTAACCTTAAATTCAAAAACAACATCTTCGCAGGTTGCACAGTTCCTTTCAAAGCTACTTTGAATGATACTGATCCTGCTGCATGGACTGCTTTAATGAATGCTACTAATACAACTGTATTGGAAGAATCTCCAATGGCTGGTATAGCTGATGCATATAAGTTTTCTCCTGCAGTTTCTTCAAAAACCGGTCGTCCTAGCTTCGTGCTTAAAAGCAGTTCACCTGCTATAGCTGGTGCCGATTTCACTGGTGTTTCGGGCTTCCAAAGTGTAGCTTACCGTGGTGCATTCGATACTTCAAACGACTGGACTAAAGATTGGACTACATGGGCTGCTGAAGAAACAGCTTACTAGTATAATTTGAAATAGTCGGGACTATTAATAGATAGTATAAACGCTCCTTTTGGAGCGTTTATTTTTTTATGCCTAATTCTATAGCTTTTTGCTGAATAAAATGAAATGCAGCATCGTATGTGTTGGGAATGATGCCATCGAGTATTGCTTCGCGTACAGCAGTTTTAAGGGTTCCTACATCGCGCGAGGGAGGCAGATTGAACAGGCTCATTATTTCTTCGCCACTAATAGGAGGCTGCCAGTTGCGGATGCGGTCGTTTTCTTCTACTTCTTTTAGCCGTTCTTTTACCAGCTCAAAATTTTCCAGGTAGCGTTTTACTTTTAATTTATTCTTCGAAGTAATATCGCTTTCACAAAGTATCATCAGGTCTTCAAGGTCTTCGCCGGCATCAAAAAGCAATCTGCGCATGGCCGAGTCGGTAATGTCTTCTTTTGTGAGGCTGATAGGGCGTAAGTGTAGATTAACCAGCTTGGCCACATACTTCATTTTTTCGTTTTGTGGCAATTTCAGCTGTTTGAAAATGCGTGGTGTCATTTTTGCCCCCACTACTTCATGGCCATGAAATGTCCAGCCGTGACCATCTTCAAATCGTTTTGTGGCTGGTTTGGCAATATCGTGTAAAATTGCTGCCCAGCGCAGCCAAATATCATTGCTGCGTGTAGCTACATTATCAAGTACCTGAAGGGTGTGATAAAAATTATCTTTATGGCCTTTGCCTTCCACTATTTCAACACCTGCAAGATCTGTTAGCTGAGGGAAAATAAGTGCCAATAAACCTGACCGGTATAAAAGATCGAAACCAATAGATGGTTTAGGGGTGGTAATAATTTTATTCAATTCATCGGTTATCCGCTCTTGCGACACAATTTTGATTCGCTCTTTGTTTTTGCTGATAGCGGCAAATGTTTCGGGCAGTATGTCGAAGCCCAGCTGTGTGGCGAAGCGTATAGCACGCATCATACGCAGGGGGTCATCGGAGAAAGTGATATCGGGATCTAAGGGTGTACGGATTATTTTGTCTTCCAGGTCTTTCAAACCATTGAAGGGATCGCTAAGTTTACCATAATCGCTTTCGTTAAGGCTAATGGCCATAGCATTTATAGTAAAGTCGCGCCTGTTTTGGTCGTCTTCTAAAGTGCCTTTCTCAACTTCAGGCTTGCGGGAGTTGAAATTATATGATTCTTTTCGTGCCCCTACAAACTCTACATCAAAACCGTTTATACAAAATTGCGCTGTTCCAAAAGTTTTGAAGAAATTGACGGATGGTTTATTGGGTAATAGCGCAGCAACGGCATGGGCCAGTTGAATACCATCACCGTCGCATACTATATCAGCATCTTTAGTGGGGCGCCCCAGTATTTTATCTCGTACGAAGCCACCTATCAGGAAGCAATGTATGTGGAGTTGCTGAGCGGCTTGCGCTATTTTATTGAATAATTGCAGTTCCTCTTCTGTGCAGATAATATCCATACTGTCGCAAAGCTAAAACATATTAGGCACGCAATATTTCCAGGCTGCCATCATCGCGTATTTTCACTAGGCGGGAAGGGGCTTTTATTTCCATATCGTTTTGCCGGTATTGCACAATATAATCAACGCGCTGTTTTATGGTTTCCGATATGTCTTTAAAAAGTGGGGCTGTTGGTTCGCCGCTAAGGTTGGCTGAAGTTGATATAATGGGTTTGCGTAAGCGTTTTATCAGTGCTTTGCAAAAAGGGTCGTTGGTTACTCTTATTGCTATAGACCCATCGTTGTTTATAACGTTGTCGGGAAAATCCAATGCACCATCATATATTACGGTTGTGGGGGTGGTAAAATGCTCAAGAATATCGATAATATCAGGGTGTGGGTTAGCAACATATTGCAACACTTCTCTGGGTTCGGCCAGCAATACTATAAGGCTCTTGTTTTTAGGCCGGTTTTTTATGCTGAAAACCTTTTCCACAGCCTTTTCATTCAACGCATCACAACCTATGCCCCAAACTGTATCGGTAGGGTATAAAATAACTCCCGAATTAC
>CBFGNI010000002.1:0-51759 GCA_965650105.1 uncultured bacterium
CATAAGAAATTAAAAAACGCTGCTAAAAGTAATAATTTATGGCTACTATACTAGTGTTTGAAGTGTAAATACCGGAATTTAAATAGTATTTAATGTTAATCAATCGTTGCAGTGCTCAATTTGTATAAACCAACGTTTAGTTAAGAGAGATCGTCTATTAGTTAAAACATCCCACACCTACTATGAAAAAAATACTCTTATTCGCAATATTATTCGCAAGCTATCAATCGTTTGCGCAGCGTGGATTTTATGTAAAACCTACAGTAGGTTTAGGCTGTAGCAACCTTAGGCCATCTATAAACGCAGCAGGAGATAAAGGCGGTTTTGCATATGGCTTAGGAGTAAGCTTAGGCTATAAGGTCAATCATATACGGCTGGAAACTGGTGTAAATTATGTGTCGCCAAGCGGGCAGCGAGATCATTACAGATTTATGGAAGACCTGGACTTAAGAGAGGGGGAAGATGTAGTATACCCAAAGAGCTATACTAATATAAAGGAAACCAACTATTACCTAATGGTGCCATTGAAAATTGGTTATGAAGCGGTATTTGGACAAAAACTAAGTCTTGTACCAATGATAGGTGCGGAAATAGCGTTCGACATGGGCAGTAGCTATAAAGGGGAACGTTTTGACCTGAACGATAAAAAATTATATAATGTTAGAGGTCGTTTTGAAAATGATAAACCACGTTTGGTAGGCAATGTAGGGTTTCATTTGGAGTATCGCCTTAACCATAACACACACTTTTTTGCAGGGCCAACAGCTAGGTATTTTATGAGTCATGCATTTACATACCTGCATGGCCAGCAGACAAACTTTATGCCTCATATACTGACCATGGATATGGGTGTAATGTGCCGTTTTTAGCCTGCTGCAATCCTGCTAACAAACCGTTACCTTTGCCATCCTGTAATATGACACAGCAATGAGCGAAGAAAGATCACTGAATTTTTTAGAGGAAATAATAGAAAAAGATATTGCCGAAGGCAAAAATGGAGGACGTATTCATACCCGCTTTCCACCAGAGCCGAATGGATACCTGCATATAGGGCATGCTACATCGATATGCCTGAATTTCGGACTGGCAAAAAAATATAATGGTAAATGCAACCTGCGTTTCGATGATACCAACCCCGTAACAGAGGATACTGAATATGTAGAGAATATCAAGAACGATATTAAATGGCTGGGCTTCGAATGGGATAATGAGTTGTATGCATCAGACTATTTTGAACAGTTATATACGTTTGCGACTGAACTGATAAAAAAAGAACTGGCGTATGTAGATGACTTTAGTGCAGAAGAAATAGCTGCTACGAAAGGTAGTACTACCGAGCCGGGTATAGAAAGCCCATACCGCAACCGAAGTATAGAAGAGAACCTGCAATTGTTTGCCGATATGCGTGCAGGTAAGTATAAAGATGGTGAGAAGGTATTGCGTGCAAAAATAGATATGGCTCACCCTAACCTGCTATTACGCGACCCGCTGATGTATCGTATAAAACACGCGCACCACCACCGCACAGGTGAGGCGTGGTGCATATATCCTATGTACGATTTTGCACATGGCCAAAGCGATAGTATAGAGCATATAACACATTCTATATGTACGCTTGAGTTTATACATCACCGCCCGCTATATAACTGGTTCATTCAGCAGTTAGGTATATTCCCGTCGCAACAATATGAGTTTGCACGCCGAAACCTTACCTATACTGTAATGAGTAAACGTAAGCTACTGCAACTGGTAAATGAAAAGCACGTTGCAGGATGGGATGACCCACGTATGCCTACCATAAGCGGTATGCGTCGCCGTGGTTATACTCCTGAAGCCATACGCCAGTTTTGCGATACGATAGGTATTGCGAAAAGAGATAACATAACGGATGTGGGTCTGCTGGAGTTTTGCGTGCGTGAGCACTTGAACAAAACCGCAAACAGGGTAATGGCTGTGCTGGATCCTATAAAAATGGTGATCACCAATTACCCTGAAGGACAAACGGAAGAATTGCAAGGTGAAAGCAATCCTGAAGATGTAAATAGCGGTAGCCGTATTATACCATTTAGTAAAGAAGTATGGATAGAGCGTGAAGATTTTATGGAGAACCCCCCAAAGAAATTTTTCCGCTTAGGCCCGGGCCTAATGGCCAGGCTGAAACATGCTTATATTGTGAAGTGTGACGATTTTAAGAAAGATGCAGCAGGCAACGTAACTGAGATACATTGCACGTACATACCTGAAAGTAAAAGCGGTAACGATACCAGCGGCATACATGTAAAAGGTACCATACACTGGGTAAGTGTGCCACATGCTAAAACTGCTGAAGTGAGGTTGTATGACCGTTTATTTAAAGTGGAAGATCCATCGAGCGAAGAGGGAGATTTTAAAGAGTATATCAATCCTGATTCGATGCAGGTATTGCCAAGTGTATATATAGAACCTGCATTGGCTGCTGCACAGGCGGGTGATAAATTTCAGTTTTTGCGTAAAGGTTATTTCTGTGCCGATGTTGATAGCACCCCCGAACATTTAATATTCAACCGAACAGTAGGCCTGAAAGATAGCTGGGCCAAAGAAGTAAAAAAAGGATAGCTAACAACCGGTAGATACATGCTACCGGTTGTTGTTTTATTTAGCCGCTATAACTGATATCTCAACATTCACACCTTTAGGTAAGCCTGCTACTGCTACGGTTTCACGCGCAGGAGGGTTCTCTGTAAAGTAGCTTCCGTATATTTCATTCACTTGTGCAAAGTATTTCATGTCAGTAAGGAATATGGTTGCTTTCAGTACATTTGAAAAGTCCATACCTGCTTCCTTTAAGATGCCATTCAGGTTTTGCATTACGATGGTGGTCTCGGTTTTAACATCACCTGTTATTAGTTCGCCCGATTGTGCATCGATGGCTATCTGGCCCGAAACAAATAATATATTGCCAAATTGTACGGCCTGGTTGTAAGGGCCAATTGGGGCAGGGGCATTATTAGTGCGGATGATCTTTTTTTCCATAGGCACAAATGTAATATGCCACGTACATTTGCAAACAAAATTTTACGGTTAACAGCCGGAAAGAGATGGATTATATTTTACATATCGATACTTCAGGTGATATGGGTACCATTGCATTATCAGCAAATGGTAAAGTACTTGCTGAGCGTATAAATACAGATACACGTAATCATGCTGCAGTTATCAATACTTTTATTGATGAGGTAATAGCAGAAAATAGCATTAAACTGAAAGATATTGCTGCTGTTGCTGTGTGCGGCGGCCCCGGTTCTTATACAGGTTTGCGTATTGGCCTGTCAACGGCTAAAGCGCTGTGCTATACACTGGATATTCCTTTATTACATCATGACCGTTTATTATTATTAGCGTTACCAGAATGTTATAATGAATTATCTATATATAGCAATGTAACCTCTATATTGCAAGCGAGAGATAAGGAATATTATTTGGGGATATATAGTAAGGATTTTCAAAATGTATATGGGCCTAAGCATATCTTTCAATTTGAATTGAATGATATTTTTGATGAATACGGAAAAAATACAATTGTAACAGGAAAAATAAAAGATGAACCAGAGATAGCACATTTTTTGATCGGCTCAGACATGCAAACGGATAAAATCGAATTGAATTATTGGTCGGTATATGCGTATAAGTGTTATGTGGAAAAAAAATTCGCTAATGTATCATTAGCGGAGCCTTTTTATCTAAAACAAGTATATACGCATAAGTAGCTATCGTTAATATTCTTACGAATTTTTTAATTATATATTTTATTCACTTTAACTGTGATTTAACAGTTTTTACAAATATATGGTTGGCTCATATTTTATAATGGTGTATGTTTGCGTCTACAATAATTGATATTCTTTAGTAATTTCTTACTGCCATATATTAATTCTTGTTTATTCATTAACCTCTGTAAATATTTTAAGTAAATGGAAACGACTATGTCAGCTAACACATTGGTGATTCGCAAAGATGAAGGATCGAACGAACAAATTAAATTGGACTACATGGCGGTAAAAAGTGCTGCTATGACGTTAAGGGCTATCAACCATAAGTTACGCCAGCAGATCGTAAAGTTGTTGGAAGAGAACAAGCGTATGAACGTGACTGACATCTACGTTAAACTGCGTTTAGAGCAATCAGTAGCATCTCAGCACCTGGCTATTTTACGCCGTGCTAACATCGTTATTACTGAGCGTGACGGTAAATTCATTCATTACGCACTGAACCATGCACGCATTGCTTCAGTTGCTAAATTCGTAGTTGACCTGGTTAACTCTGACGAAGGATAAGAATTATCTTATTTAATTGATTACCCAAAAAGACAAAAAGATAAGGCCCTGCAATTGCAGGGCCTTATCTTTTATATTCAAAAAGCCTTATTTTTTCATTAAAGCAAAATCAAGCACTTCCAGCATTTCAGTTACATAGTGAAACTTTACGCCTTTAATAAAAGCCTTATTGATTTCTTCTACATCTTTCCTGTTTTGCTCACAAAGCACAATGTCTTTTATGCCAGCACGCTTGGCCGCTAATACCTTTTCTTTTATACCACCTACAGGAAGTACCAGGCCCCGCAATGTTATTTCACCAGTCATTGCGAGGTAAGGCCTTATTTTTCTACCTGTAAATACAGAAGCCAATGCGGTGAGCATAGTTATACCAGCGCTTGGGCCATCTTTAGGTACGGCACCTTCGGGTACGTGTATATGTATGTTGTTTTCCTCAAATTTTTCAGCCGGTATTTTTACATCAGCAGCATGGGCTTTAAGGTAAGAAAGGGCAGTAGTTGCACTTTCTTTCATCACGTTACCCAGGTTGCCTGTAAGTGTAAAGCCACCTTTACCTTTGGAAAGATTAGTTTCTATAAATAATATATCACCACCAACATAAGTCCAGGCAAGGCCTACGGCAACGCCGGGCGGATGACCTTTGGTATATATATCGTTATTAAACTTAGGTTTCCCCAGTACTTTTTCAACTTGTTCAATATCCACTTGTGGCGCTACTTTTTCTTCAAGAGCTACCTGTTTTGCCACAGAGCGCATCATGCTGGCCATAAGGCGGTCCAACTCACGTACACCCGATTCACGAGTGTATTCTTGTATCATTTTGTTTATTACCTTATCGTTGAATTTCATAGGCACTTTAGTAAGGCCATGCAATTCTTTTTGCTTAGGTATCAGGTGGCGTTTAGCTATTTCTGTTTTTTCTTCCATTGAATAGCCTGTCAGTTGTATGATCTCCAACCTGTCGCGCAGCGCTGGCTGAATATCTGCAAGACTATTGGCTGTTGCCACGAATAAAACCTTCGACAGGTCAAATTCAAGCTCAAGGTAGTTATCGTAGAAAGTGTTGTTTTGTTCAGGATCTAATATTTCTAATAAGGCCGAGCTGGGATCGCCACGGAAGTCTTTGCCTATTTTATCAATTTCATCGAGTATGAAGACAGGATTGGCTGATTTTATTTTACGCAATGACTGTATGATACGGCCAGGCATAGCGCCAATATAAGTTTTACGGTGCCCGCGCAGCTCACTTTCATCGTGCAGGCCGCCAAGGCTTAAGCGTACATATTTACGGTTGATAGCGTTGGCAATACTACGGCCCAATGATGTTTTGCCAATACCGGGAGGGCCTACAAAGCATAAAATTGGCGATTTCATATCGCCTTTCAGCTTCAAAACGGCCAGGTATTCTAATATGCGATCCTTAATCTTATCCATTCCATAATGGTCATGATCGAGCACTTTTTGCGCTTTTTTCAGATCGTAACTATCCTCGGTATATGTTTCCCAGGGCAGGTCAAGCATTAGGTCGAGGTGGTTATATATAACCGAATAATCGGGTGTGCTGGGATGCATCCGTTCCAGCTTCTCTATGTTTTTTTGAAACAGTTCTTTAGCTGCTTCCGGCCACTTCATCTCCTCAGCACGCTTTTGCAAATCGCGTATCTCGCGTTCGTTAGGGTCGCCGCCCAGTTCTTCGCGTATCGATTTCATCTGCTGTTGCAGGAAATATTCACGTTGCTGGCGGTCGATATCGGCCCTTGTTTTGTTGGTTATCTCGTTTTTCAATTCTACCAGCTGCAGTTCCGATTGCAATAATTGCAGCAAACGTTCTGCACGTGCCTGTACATCATTTTCCTCAAGCAATGCTTGTTTATCGGCAAGTTTGGCGCTAATGTTGGAAGCTACAAAGTGTACCAGGAAAGATTGCTGTTCGATATTGCGCAGTACGATGCTGGTTTCGTTAGGTAAATTGGGCGATTGCTGTGCAATACGTTCGGAATGGTCTTTAATAGAGGCTACCAGTGCATCGAACTCTGCATTTTCCACAGGAAATTTATCTTCCAGGTACTTTATTTGTGCTGCAAAGTATGGGTCTATCTGTGTGTAAGATTCTACTTTGAAGCGCATACGGCCCATAATGAAGATGGTTGTGTTACCATCAGGCATTTTTATTTGTTTCACTATTTTTGCCAGCGTACCCACACTGTAAATATCATCGGGCATAGGATCTTCGTTATTCACATCTTTCTGGGCTATAACACCAATCCATTTACCGTTTTTTGCAGCTTCAGTTATTGCTTTTACAGATTTTTCGCGCGCTACCGTTATTGGCAATACTACATTTGGGAACAAAACGGTATTCCTCAACGCTATTACAGGTATTTCAGAAGGTAAATTCCCCTTCTCCTGTTCATCCATTTCATCTTCACCAAGCGGAACAATAGGCATAAACTCCATTTCCTGTTCCGACTGGCCCAGGAACATATTTATCATCGATTTCATTTCAGACATTATGACAAGATTTCCTTCTCAATATTTTTTACAGAAGGTAAATATAGCAGTCAATACTTATGCCAAAGGCATTTTATCGGTAATATTTGCAGTTTATTCTGTTATATATTTGCTGTTAGATATTTTTTTAAGAATTATGAAGTTATTCTATCCAATACTTACAGTTTTTTGCGCAACTATAGGGTTAACCAGCCCGGTAATAGCACAAGAAACTAATATCGATAGCTTGCTGGCAGAAGATATGAAGCCATTACCACCCAAGAAATTTTATATAGGTAATAGTTTAGATGGGGGGATTTTTTCAACATCAATATCTTCAAAGCCCGGTACCGATAAGGAGCTTACAACACTCAGGTTTACATACTTTATCAATTTTGGCTTCGACTTCAACTATGATTTTACCAATCACTTTGGGGCATTTACCGGGATAGGTATTAAAAACATTGGGTTCATTGAAAAATTCCCTGCGCTTGATAGTACTGTAAAACGCCGTGTATATACTTTGGGTGTGCCGGTGGGCCTTAAGTTTGGTAATCTTAATAAAAGGTTTTTGGGCTTTATTGGCGGTGGTGCAGATCTGGCACTTAACTATAGGGAGAAAGGTTTTATAAAGCGTGGCGATAAAGAAAAATTTAATGAATGGTTCAGCGACCGTACTGAATTAATAATGCCTTATGTATTTGCCGGTGTATCAGTAAAACCCGGTATTACTTTTAAGCTTCAATATTACCCGCAGAATTTCTTTAATACCGATTATACTATGGGTGCCGGTACTACAGTGGTAAAGCCTTATGCGGGTTATACAACTAATCTTATACTGCTTAGTTTGGGTATGGATATACACT
The DNA here is from genome assembly GCA_965650105.1 of uncultured bacterium. Taxonomy (GTDB): domain Bacteria; phylum Bacteroidota; class Bacteroidia; order Chitinophagales; family Chitinophagaceae; genus Polluticoccus. The sequence goes on from CBFGNI010000002.1 coordinate 7,670, forward strand.
ACAATAAGAAACCCAAAGAGCAGTTTGATAACGTTAAGGGACAGATGTAAGGAACCGGACTTAACTAAAGAGGCGTGCATTGCACGCCTCTTTAGTTTGGTTGACATTATGTTGAAGTTATTTCAGGACTTTCGACAACTCTGCGTCCAGCGCTTCTTCGCGTAAATCGCGGGCTATAATATTGCCTTGGGGATCTATAAGGAAATTGGCAGGTATTGAATTTACGTTATAGGTGCGCGCAGCTATTGATTCCCAACCTTTAAGGTCGCTAATATGTGCCCATGTAAGGCCATCTTTTTCAATAGCGTTCATCCATTTGTCCTTATCGCTATCCAGCGATACTCCTAATACAGTGAAGTTTTTGCCTTTGTATTTATTGAATGCTGCAACAACATTTGGATTTTCTTTACGGCATGGGCCACACCATGATGCCCAAAAATCTACAAGTACATATCTGCCCTTCAGCGAAGACAGGCTTATGGTTTTCCCGTCAGGGGTAGGAAGGGAAATTTCTGGTGCCGGTTGGCCAATAGCAGGTGCATTATCAGCAGAAGGTTGTTGCATGCCTGCCATCATTTTATTAAACTTGTCGGTAAACTCTTTTGCCATTGATGCTTTCGGAAAGCGGCTGTTCATGCTTTGTACAAAAACATTTAAATAATCCATTTCTACCTGCGGGTTCAGCATTTGAACAGCAAATAGTGCATTGGGAAGCGATTTAGTAGTATCGGCATATTGTTCAATAAAACGTGTAAAGCCAATATTCATTTCCTGAAGATCTTTCTTGGCCGCAGCCAGCAAGCTATCGTTGCCTTGCACGCGCATTGAATCCATAACTATGCTTATGGTGTTGAAGTCGCGCAGATGCTCACGTACAGTTGAGAGGAAATTTTTCAGGCTGGCAGATGAAGGAGAGCCTTCAACATTGTAATTTTCAAACTGGTTCCAGTTGCTGGTTACATTTACCGTTCCTTTATCCAAAGATAAAAGCAGGTATCGCTCCATTTCAAAACGAATGCGGTACAAACCCTCTTCAGGTGAGGTGCCGGAAAGCTCGAACTTGCCGTCTTTACTTGTTTTGGCAGAATCTACAATAACAATCTCGTTTATGCCCAATTCTTCCAGGTAAACACTTTGCTGGGGCATATCATCTATCTTCCCCTTAACGGTAAATTTATTACCGGAATGATTGCAGGCTGACAGGCATACGGAGCCAATAAGAAATAAAATGAGGTATTTAACTCGCATTTCAGGAATTTGTTTCAGTTTGCAAACCTAATTAATTATTTGCTTGTGTAATGTAAGGGTTATATTTGAAGTGATTTTCCTGATTGTGCAAGTTGAATGACAAAAACCTGACATAACATTTTATTTAGAATTAGATATTTGCAACGTCATGAGCCTAAATAGACTTGGTTGCTTTTTACTGGTACTCACAGCATTTCTTACATCTTGCGAAAAAGAAGAAACCCCTATCCCGTTGCCACCAAAGGGGGAAGCCAAGATTGAACAAATTTCTATGGGGGAAGGCTACCCTAACCAGATATTTTATGACTTTGAAACCCAAAGGGTTGTGTTAACCAGCGTGATAAACAGTTGGGACATTGCCTTAGGCTCGTCTGCAGAAGGTTACCCGATATTTGTTAATGGAGCGAAAGACCTGTATGTGTATAATACCGGGAAAACGGATATAACACAAGTAACTGAAGCGCCTGACTATAACGATAAAGTTTGGAAATGGGATGCAGCGGAAGGAATGACAGATTCTACAGCATTTGGCAAATGGGGGAGGAATGGCATATCAGATAAATGGGTTTATATTTTAAAAGTGAACCCAGCCCATAAGCAGGATACATTTAGAAAAATTCAGATAATAGCAGCCGATCCCACCCATTATGAAATAACATATGGAGACCTTCGTTCCAAACAAACCCAAACGGTTACTGTAAAGCTTGATCCTGATTATAATTTTGGCTACCTGTCATTTACTGACGGGCAAGTGAAACCGGAGCCCCGTAAAGATGAATGGGATATAGTATTTACGCGCTACAGGTACATATACCGTGAGTTGAACAATTTCCCATATATGGTGAATGGCGTATTACTAAACCCTGCTAAAGATGAGTACCTACAGGCAAGGGTACAAGCTACTACCGATAGTTTACCTCCTTTTCAGGAGCTTACAGCCGATTATATTACTAAAGCGCACTTTTCACCATATAGAGATGTAATAGGTTTTGACTGGAAGTCATATAGTATTGCTGAAGGCAAATACACGGTTGATAAAAACAAAACATACATTATTCAAAGCCATAATAAGGAGTTTTTCAAACTGCACTTTCTAGATTATTATGACAATGCAGGCCAGCAAGGTAATCCTACCTTCGAATTTGACCGCCTACAATAAGGGGTACGTACCCACGTTGTTACCCAAATCATTCGAAGAAATAATAGCGATATAGTTTTTTGACTTTTTAGTCTGTTACGCTTACCTTTGCGCAAAATTTCAGCATTTAATATTTTCTTATAATTAAGTCATATGCCAAACGTTGGTAAAATCAAACAAATTATCGGTCCGGTTATAGACGTACACTTTAGTGCAGAAAGTAAACTACCGGAAATCTATAACGCATTGGAGCTGAAACGCCCTAATGGCGATACACTTGTGCTTGAAGTGCAACAACACTTAGGTGAAGATAGCGTACGTTGCGTAGCGATGGACGGTACCGAGGGCCTGGTACGTGGCCTGGAAGTAATAGATACCGGTAAGGCGATTGCAATGCCAATAGGGGAGCAAATACATGGCCGTCTGTTCAATGTAACAGGTGATGCTATCGATGGTTTGCCTCAGCCAGATAAAACTAACGGCCGTCCCATACACGCAAAACCTCCCAAATTTGAAAACCTGAGTACGGCTTCTGAGATCCTGTTCACAGGTATCAAAGTTATCGATCTGATCGAACCATACGCAAAAGGCGGTAAGATCGGTTTGTTTGGTGGTGCGGGTGTAGGTAAAACCGTATTGATCCAGGAACTTATCAACAACATTGCGAAAGCATATAGTGGTCTATCAGTATTTGCAGGTGTAGGCGAGCGTACACGTGAGGGAAATGACCTGATGCGTGAGATGATTGAAGCAGGTATTGTAAAGTATGGCGAAAAATTCCTGCACAGCATGGAAAATGGTGGCTGGGATCTTTCAGTAGTTGATAAAGAATTACTAAAAGAATCTAAAGCAACCTTCGTATTCGGACAAATGAACGAACCTCCCGGAGCTCGTGCACGTGTGGCTCTTTCTGGTCTTACAATGGCGGAATACTTCCGCGATGGAGATGGCACAGGTAAAGGAAAGGATATCCTTTTCTTCGTAGATAACATCTTCCGTTTCACACAAGCAGGTTCTGAAGTATCGGCACTACTTGGCCGTATGCCATCGGCAGTGGGTTACCAACCTACACTGGCTACTGAAATGGGCTTGATGCAAGAACGTATCACTTCAACTAAAAATGGTTCTATTACCTCTGTACAGGCGGTGTATGTGCCTGCGGATGACTTGACCGATCCGGCTCCGGCAACAACTTTTGCCCACCTTGATGCCACTACGGTATTGAGCCGTAAAATTGCGGATCTCGGTATCTATCCGGCGGTAGATCCTTTGGATTCTACTTCCCGTATCCTTACCGTACAAATAGTAGGTGAAGCGCACTACAAATGTGCTGACCGTGTGAAACTAATATTGCAACGCTATAAAGAATTGCAAGATATCATCGCTATCCTAGGTATGGATGAATTGAGCGAAGAAGATAAACTAACCGTAGCACGTGCACGTAAGGTACAGCGTTTCTTGTCTCAGCCATTCCACGTGGCAGAGCAGTTTACAGGCCTGAAAGGCGTGCTGGTACCAATTGAAGAAACTATCCGCGGGTTTAATATGATCATGGATGGTGAAGTAGATGAATATCCGGAAGCAGCCTTCAACCTGGTAGGTACTATTGATGATGCAATAGCTAAGGGTAAGAAACTGATGGAGCAGGCTAAAAACTAAGGTTAGTTTAAGCTTTTTGAATTTTGACTTTTGAATTTGCAATATGCAATTAGATATATTAACACCTGAGCATAAAGTATATAGCGGTAACGTATATGGGGTACAGCTACCGGGTATTGAAGGTTCTTTCGAGATACTGGAAAACCACGCACCTATGATCGCTTCTTTAGGCAATGGTAAAATGAAAATAATAAAAGACAAGAACACAACCGAGATGTACGAGATTACAGGCGGCTTTGTGGAAGTAATTAATAATAAAGCGAGTGTACTGATAGAGGGCGCTACAGCTTTAGATTAATAACTTGCTGTTTTTAAATAAGTTAATTGCCGGATTATTAGTCCGGCAATTTTTTTTGTTATAGGGTGTTGACTTTTTATATAATAATTTTTAAATTTATATTTCACTAATTAAAAATTATCATCATGAAAAAAATGCTCTTAACAGCCATATTTGGCTTATGTTGCTTTTTAGTAAAAGCACAATCATTAACAGTTAGCAATGGCTCAGCCTGCACTATCAATTATTACCTGGCAGCTACAAGCCCCGCGTGCTCGGGTATTGTAGGTAGTGTTACGTATTCTATCGCGCCATTTTCAAGTGTTACATTTTCTAGTTTTGCTGCGGTTTCATGGTCTAGCGGTACGCCGGGTGCAGGGTGGCAGTGGGATTATATTAAGGAATGGAATAGTTGCGGCCCTATGAGTTGGACTCCACCTGCCTGTGGCCAAGATGTATGCGCAGTGGGTATAGCTTGTAGCGGGCTTCCTATTAGTAGCTGCATGAATATAACTACTACTTGTAACACATGTAGCGCTGTAAAAACGCAGTGGTTCCCTACGGGTGGCGGTAATGTTGCCGTAAGGATATGGTAATACGCAAATATTGATTTTAAAGAAAGCCTCATTAATGGGGCTTTCTTATTTAAGGCTAATTTTTAAGACAGGGTTATTGGGTTATATTTGATGCTTATTAGCGTATTGTAATAGATTGAATCTGCCATTCTTCATAGCCCGTCGTTATTTGCTCCACCAAAAGGGCGCTTTCTCTGCATTTATTATCAGGCTGGCCATTGTAGCCACTGCCCTAAGTGTGGCCACAATGATATTGTCTATGGCATTCATCTCCGGGTTCAAGTACGAAATTCGTGAGAAATTATTCAGCTTTTGGGGGCATGTGCATATTATACCTTATACACCCGATGCATCGAATATAATAAGCCCCAATCCAATAAAAGCAGATAAAAAACTGGAACAGGAAGTCGCAGCAACTCCACATGTAGTAAGTATAGTACCGTTTGCGGTAAGACCGGCTATTGTAAATGTAAATAAGTACATGGAAGGCGTGCAGCTAAAAGGTATCAACAATGCATACAGGCTGCCACAAAGTATACATTTTAAAGGTAAGTGGATAGATTTTACAGATACATCGTACTCGAAAGATATAGTGCTGTCTGAAACTACTGCAGCAAGGCTAGATGTAAATGCAGGTGATGACATACTGCTTTATTTCCTGGAGCCCGGTGCCACTTTCCCACGTGTAAGGAAAGTAAAGGTAAGCGGGCTTTATCATACAGGGATGGATGAAGTAGACCATGATTTTGGCGTTTGCGACATACGCTTGCTACAACGGATAAATAACTGGCAAGCCAATGATATAAATGGATACCAGTTGATGCTGGATGATGATAAGCGCTCGGATACGGTAGCGGTAAATATATTCAATAAATATCTCGAACCACCACTCACTACCAATACTATGCAGCAAATCTTTCCCGGTGTGTTCGACTGGCTTTCATTTCAGGATGTGAATGGTAGAATCATATTGATCATTATGTCGATAGTAGCTATCATTAATCTTGCAGTTGCATTGCTGATACTGATAGTAGAACAAGCGAGGATGGTTGGGGTTTTGAAAACGCAAGGTATGCAGGCCAAAGATATACGCGCTATTTTTCTTTACCATGCGGGTCTTATTGCTGCAATAGGAATATTGGCAGGTAATATTCTTGCACTAAGTATTTGTTGGCTGCAAAAAGCTACAGGTTTTCTTACACTGCCAGAGGCAACATACTATGTGCAACAAGTACCTGTAAGAGTTATATGGTGGCATCCAATATCAATTAGCGCTGCAACCCTGGGGTTATGCATACTATGTATGTGGCTTCCCTCGTTGTATATTCGCCGTATTCAGCCTGCAAAGGTGTTACAATTCAAATAGAGTGAACAATAAAGAACAATATCGCGAACTCTGCAAGCAACCTAATAAACTACCCTTGTTTATAAAAGACTGGTGGCTGGATGCTGTATGCAATAGTTGGGATGTTGCAATAGTTTGGAATGGTGATAAAATTGCAGGAGTTTGGCCATATAGTATAGAGCAAAAAGCAAGCGTAAGCATTATTCGCAACCCGGTACTCACTCCTTACATGGGTCCATATATATTTTATCCGCACGACCTTAAAGATAGTAAGCGAGATAATTTTGAATATGAGATCATTGCAGCTCTTTGCAAGCAGATGACTGCAAAAGTTTGGAATGTTAGCTTACGGCCCGGCCAAAAACAGGTAGGCTTATTCGCAGCAAACGGTTTTAAAATACTTCCGCGGCAAACATTTGTTATGCCTTTGCTGGAAGAAGAGACTGCGCTCTTTTCAAGACTGCATGAAGACTACAGGCGCAACATACGTAAAGCAGAAGTTGAACTTACCATAACGAATGAACCCGCATTATTGCCTGAGCTTTGGCAATACCAAAAAGCAACACTCGATAGAAAGGATGTGCACATGCACTTCAGCCAGCCGCAGATGCAGAAAGTGTTTGATGCCTGCCTGGAGAATAATAGTGCTGCTTTATGGGTAGCAAAAAAAGATGGTATAGTTCAAGCCATACTCTGGCATATATGGGATGGAACCTGTGCATATTACCTTGTGGGTTCAAAAAATCCGGCAATAAAAGATAACCGCGCCATGACGGCTTTGATATGGAAGGCGATCAGTGAATCGAAAAAATTGGGTAAAAACAGTTTCGATTTTGAAGGCAGTATGGATACAGGTGTCGAGAAGTTTTTTCGCAATTTCGGTGGCGAAAGGACACTTTATCTCTCCCTTATCAAAAACCAATCACCACTCTGGCGTTTGAAGCAGTTGTTGCGAGGTTAGTTATCCTTTCTTTTTAGTAGAATGATCTTTGATGTGACTACAGCTGATACCATGATGAATGGTATAAAATAATATTTGTACGTAAGTGGGCTAAACATGAAAAAGAAGGTCAGGAATAAGAAAAGCATTACCAGGCTCAAGTCGTAAAAATTTATCCTGTCTTTAAATTTTTTATGCAGCAACAAGCCAAGGCCCATCATGGCCAGCATTGCTGATGCCTGTATAACACGACACATAAATACGCGGTGCTCCATATCACCTGAGAATATTTGCTTTATGTAGGGCGCAAAGTAAAGTCCGCTTTCAAAACTCCATGATGTATGATTATCACCATAGCCAACCCATTCGGCAATAGCAGCCCCATTATGATAGGCTATGCCTGTTTTGAGTATAGATGGATTGTGCAGGTAAAAAGGGAAAATATAAATAACAAGTATCGAAACAGCTATTGCGGCCCATGATAGGTAACTGTTCTTACGTGGTGCACCCAGCCATAGTAATATAAGGAAAAGCGGTAGCCAGAAAACCATTGTATAGCGCGATAGCAGGCACAGAATAATGCCCAATATTGTGATAGGTAAACTACGCATGGCAAGCCCCGCTGCTAAGATCAGATAGTAGGCGGCAATGATCAACTCGAAAGACACAGCAACATCAAGACTGGCCCCACGTAAAAAACTCCATAATCCAATTGCCGGCAAGACAAGACAGCACAATTTTATTATGATGTTGGCATTAGTTCTCCATACATAAATGCCGTAAACACAACTCGCTAAAATCAATAAGAACATGCCTATCCATCTTGTATCTATATGAAACATATAGGTAACGGCAGCAGGTAGCCAATGCATAGGCATGTAAACAGGGAATGGGTGCCAGCTATATTGCTCTAAAGGATAGTATGGAAATTTACCTGCTGCGAATCGGGTGTATAAGGCTTCTATTTGTGGTACAACATCTGAAAATTTGGATGCATCAGGATAATCGGTGAAGGATTGTTTTACTGAACTTATTAATAATCCCATTGCAAAGCCTCCCAATAATGCCCCTGGCACCCAATTTTTCCAGGAGTTTTCTTTTATTAAGCTATGCGACAAACGTGAATTTGCATTTGCGAATATATAATATATTGATAACGCTAAACAAGTCGTAAAAAGCCAAAATGGATTTATATCTTTTGCTACCTGATTTTCAGGCACAGCATACAGTATAAAGTATATTTGTAAGAGAAACAGGATGAGTGCTAATAGCTTTTTCATGAACGGTAGTAAAAATATGAAAACCCTTTTAAAACAATAAGTTAGTTTAGCTGAATATCTTTAATCTTCATCTTATTATCAGTAACTTCGCACACCATAATTTTTTGATAAATATTCCGTTTATAAATGAGTTCTGTTATTGAGAAGCTTGAGGCAATAAAGGCCAGGTTTGATGACCTTGGTATTGCTTTAACGAACCCTGAAATAGTGAATGACAATAAAAAGTTCTCGCAAGTAAGCCGTGAGTATAGAAAACTGGAGAAGATAGTACTGGCTTATAAGAATTATAGAACTTGCCTGGATAGCCTGGAATTTGCCCGCGAGGTACTGGAAACAGAAAGCGATGATGATTTACGCAGTATGGCAAAAGAGGATATAGACAAGCTTGAGGTACAAAAAGAAGAACTGGAAGAAGAAGTAAGACAGCTATTAGTGCCAAAAGATCCGCAAGATGAAAAGAATGCAATTCTTGAAATAAGGGCAGGTACCGGTGGTGATGAGGCCAGCATATTTGCCGGCGATCTGGTTAGAATGTATTTGCGTTATTGCGAGCGCAAAGGGTGGAAAGTAACGATGCTTACTGAAACAGAAGGCACAGTTGGCGGATATAAAGAGGTGCAGCTTGAGGTACAAGGCGAAGATGTATATGGCACATTGAAATTTGAAAGTGGTGTACATAGGGTACAAAGGGTACCGGCTACTGAGGCCAGCGGCAGAGTGCATACATCTGCAGCTACTGTAGCTGTAATGCCTGAAGCAGAGGAAATAGATTTTGAACTGAAAGAAAGCGACCTGAAAATGGAAACCGCGCGAAGTGGTGGTGCAGGTGGGCAGAACGTGAATAAGGTGGAAACAAAAGTAATACTTACCCACGTACCAACGGGAACAGTTATTACCTGCCAAACTGAACGTACACAGCTGGGTAACCGGGAGAAGGCTACTGCTATGATGCGTTCAAAACTTTATGAAGAACAGGTACGTAAACAGGAAGAGGAAATATCGCGCAGGAGGAAGAGTTTGGTGAGCACGGGTGACAGGTCGGCCAAGATTAGAACATACAACTACCCCCAGGGGCGTATTACTGATCACAGGATTAATATGACGATATATAACCTGGATGATTTTATGAATGGAAACATTCAGGATATGCTGGAAGCGCTACAATTTGCAGAAAATGCAGAGAAAATGCAGTCGGGAGAATCGATTATATGATAATCAGGCATAGCATTTGTTATCAATAGTTTTTAATTTTTATAAATATATATAGCATAATTCATGGCAACTCCACGTTTTGATGTGATAGACATCACCCAAACGATAAGGAAACGCAGACGTTTCATTATTATCGTTACCCTTGTGGCAATGGCGTTAGGTGTGGTTTTTTGTTTGATTAGGAAGAAAAAATATAAGGCTCAGACAGAGTTTTTCCTTTCTAATCCACTTTATGCAGATAGAAACTACCTTTTCCGTTCGCTTGATATGCACTTCGTAGATTATTTTGCCGGTGATGATGATATCGATAAGATCATTGTTAATGCAGAATCGGATAATGTGAAGGATAAGGTAATAGACAATATGAAGCTTGCTGAGGCATATAAAATTGATATGTCGAAACCGGAACAGCGCAGCAAGATGAAAGATATATTCAACTTGAACTTCAAAATAAAACGTTCGGAGTACAGGCATCTGATACTTACTTATGTTGATACTGATCCTGTGCGCGCTGCTAATGTTGCCAATGAACATGTAAGGGTAACAGAAGAAGTGTTCCGCAACTATTATAATACTATTAAAGGGTATGCTTATCAATCTATCCATGATAAAATAATTGAAATGGATAGCTCAATTGCCGCATTAACAGATACGCTATCTGGCTTGCGCGATCAGTATAAGATATACGATATTATTAGCCCCTCTCGTACAACAAACACTACTGCTTCAATTAATAGCAATGGCGCAGCAGCATTTGGTAAAGGTGTAGAGCAAATTCAAAATATATCTTCAGTAAAGGATCAGTTGGTAATTGACAGGTCGAAGTATATTAGCTTGTTAAATGAGTTTTCAACAGGAACTAAGGACAACGAGGTGAAATTTATACAGGTAGCAAGCCCGGCTATACCGCCAACTGACCAGTCTGGTCCTGGTATGCTGATAACTGTATTGACTTGTGCACTGTTGGGTATATTCTTTAGTACACTGTATTTATTGCTGACCACCTATTATAAAATACTTATCTCGGTAGAGCGCGATTAATATTTTGATGCAGCAACAACCCGCTATATCCGAAAAGCAATTAACTATTGCAGGTCTTGCAGTGCTATTTTTAGGCGTTGCAGCATTCGCATATACAGGTAGTTATTTTACGCTGGCGATACCTTTTGGCTTCCTGTTCATTATGACCATGGGGCTAAACTGGAAGCTGGCATATTGGTTGCTATTATTCTCTATCCCGGCTTCGGTACAGCTGGAGTTTATGAGCGATACACTCTCGACCTCGTTACCCGACGAGCCGATAATGTGGTTGTTCTTTCTGTTATTCATTTTTATGTGGGCAAGGCAACCTAACATGATACCCAGATGGTGGTGGAGTAACCCTATAATAGTGCTTTTGCTGCTGCAATATTTGTGGATGATAGTTGCAGTGCTTTACTCACACGAGCCCTTGTTGTCGGTGAAATGGATGGCTGCAAAATCATGGTATTTGGTTTGCTTCCTGATACTGCCATTATTCATTTTTACTGAAAAAAAAGACATCAGGAGAGGATTTGTAGTATTATTGGTGCCAACCATTATTACCATAATTATAATAAATATAAGGCATGCTGCTTTAGGCTTCCACTTTCGAAAAGTTGAAAAGGCGATTAACCCAATTTACATCAATCACGTTGATTATTCCACGGTGCTGTCAATGGTTTTTCCAATGTTGGTTGTAGGTGTAATATTAACCCGTGGCAAATCCTGGTTGCTGCGCCTGACTATGCTGGCGCTGTGCTTGTTTATGTTGCCGGCAATATACCTTACCTATGCGCGTGCAGCAATGGTTGCAGTGGTGTTTTGTATTGTGGTTGCTATAGCCATCCGAATGAAGTTGGTTAACCTTATTTTACCCTTCATGTATGGCTTTATTGCACTGATGCTGGTGTTTATTACCGACAATAATCACTACATAAATTATCGCCCTAACTATCAGAAAACATTTATGCGCAATAAGTTCGAAGACCATATCATGGCTACTATCCGTGGGCAGGATATGTCTTCAATGGAGCGGTTGTACAGGTGGATAGCAGCAGTGCGTATGAGTAAGGATGAACCAATAGTAGGTTATGGGCCTAATGCCTTTTATTATTACTACAAACCATACGCAGTATCATCATTCAAAACCTATGTAAGCCGTAATGAAGAACACTCTACCACGCACAACTATTACCTGTACATGCTGGTAGAACAAGGATGGCCGGCCATGATTATCTATGCGGTATTTGTAGCGGTGTATTTTGCCCAGGCGCAAAAAATATATCACCGTTTCAAGGGAAGAGACAGATTTTATAAATACTGTACATTAGGGTTGGCTATGGTATTTGCAGCTTGTTTTATCAACAACTTCTTTTCTGAACTGTTAGAGTCGCATAAGATAGGTTCACTATTCTATCTTACAGTAGCACTAACCGTAATACTGGATAAGAAAAGCCGCGATCTTGAAAAGGAAGATATGGCAACTGCTGCTAATCAAGCTTAGGTTCTATCCACGCATCATTGTCTTTTAATAGCTGTATCAGCTCATCAACAGCTATTTCACTAGGTACATTTTTCTTTACTACCTCTTTGCTTTTGTATAGTGTTATTTTGCCGGGTCCGCTACCTACATAACCAAAGTCTGCATCTGCCATTTCGCCTGGGCCGTTCACTACGCAACCCATTATAGCGATCTTCACACCTTTCAGGTGATTAGTAGCGTTGCGAATCTTAGCAGTAGTTTCCTGCAGATCAAATAACGTACGGCCGCAACTTGGACAACTTATGTACTCGGTCTTACTGATACGTGTACGTGTAGCTTGCAGTATTGAGAATGCAGTATTATTTAAGAACTGATAATTGTTGCTAACAGGCAAATATGTACGGCCAGACATTTTTACGTTTGGTGCCGAAGTGTTTTGCAGCCATATCCCATCACCCATTCCTTCAAGTAACAGGCCACCTGTATCTGTAGCTAATGCTATTAATTGCTCATCGATAGTAATAGCTTCACTTTTTGTTTGCAGTATCACAGGGCAAGCAGCACCTTGTAGCATAAGTTCACTTACAAACCGGCGTATGGATGGCATTGTATGCGTATTGCTACTATGCACGCACAATATTGTTTGTTCACTGTCCTTTGCTTTAGCAATTAAATTTTGTAAAAGCTTCCAATCGGCATTGGCATCAACGCTTACAAAGTGTAGCCCATTAATTGTGGTGTCAGATAAAAAATCTTCAGAAGTTAATAATGGATGGTGCTTTGTTTTATCGATATCACCCAGCCACGTACTATAATTGCAAATAACCTGCAAAGTACCCGGCAATGCGAAACTTAAAGCAGTGTTGCCGGTATATATGTAGTCTGCAGCAGCTTCGCCAATATTCCACTTGTCGGTTGCATCATCGTAACGATATCCAATAGCTTCCAGCTTTTTGTAATTAATTTCCGGCTCATGGCTTAAATCTGCCACTACAACCGGTGTGTGCGCGCTTCCCGTTTTGCCCGCATTTTTTGTTGGCCTGCGCCTATAGCTGAAGGGGTCGTATGGCAATACGGTATTGTTATAAGGATGGATTGCTTGTTGTTGATGCTGCCTGTTGTCATATCGTTTTACAAGATCTTTGCAAACAGGTATTTCAAATTCCGGATCTTCTGTTAGTGAAACACGTATAGTATCACCAATGCCGTCTTCAAGCAAAGTTCCAATTCCTATTGCGCTTTTTATGCGGCCATCTTCACCATCGCCTGCTTCTGTAACGCCCAGGTGCAGCGGGTAACATTCGCCAAATTCTTCATCCATTTTTTGTACCAGCAACCGGTATGCCTGTACCATTACCTGTGGGTTGCTCGATTTCATACTTAATATGATCTGGTGATATGCTTCATCTCTGGCTATACGCAAAAATTCCATAGCGCTTTCAACCATGCCAATAGGAGTATCGCCATAACGGCTCATGATGCGGTCGCTTAATGAACCATGATTTGTTCCTATACGCATAGCAGTTCCATATTCTTTACAGATACGAACCAAAGGAGTAAACCTGGTGCGTATACGGTCTATTTCTGCTGCATATTCCGTATCGGTGTATTCTAATATGTCAAATTTCTTTCTGTCAACATAATTGCCTGGGTTTATGCGCACTTTCTCTACTATACGGGCAGCTATTTCAGCTGCGTTGGGCGTAAAGTGTATATCGGCCACCAGGGGCGTGTCATAGCCTTTGCTGCGCAGTTCATTTTTTATCAGCAGAAGATTTTCGGCTTCTTTTTTACTTGGTGCTGTTATACGTACCAGTTCAGCGCCTGCTTCTATGCAGCGTATGGTTTGCGCTACCGTCGCATATGTATCCATGGTATCGGTAGTGGTCATAGTTTGTATCCTGATAGGGTTAAAGTTGCCCAGTGTTAAATGGCCAATTTTCACCTCTTTCGTAGGTAAACGTTTATATTCTGTAAGAGAAGTGCAGTATTGTTGCAGCATTGTAAAGGGAAAATACAACGCAAAGTTATAGCATGTAGCTAACAGATAATGTGAAAAATAGCGGACCAAGGTTTTAAAGTGCCCGTGCCGGATGTATGCATTTAAAACAAATTATTATCGTGAAGAAGGATTATGTGTTTTTTTGCGAAACAATAGTAATTTAGCAACAGATAAACCGCCTGGATGCAATACGAAGTTAAACAGTTAGGCAAGTTCAAATATATAGAGGAAGGAGAAGGTGAACCATTAGTGCTGTTACACGGCCTTTTTGGCGCGCTTAGTAATTTTCAGGACCTCGTTGATCATTTCCGTCATAATTATCAGGTAGTAATACCAATGTTGCCTTTGTTCGATCTGTCGATACTGGATACTACAGTGAATGGACTGGCTAAGCACGTTATGAAGTTCATCGAGACCCGTGGTTTCGATAAGGTGCATCTATTGGGTAACTCTCTAGGTGGCCACGTAGGCCTGGTATATACTTTGAAAGAGCAGGATAAGGTGAAAACTATCACACTTACCGGCAGTTCCGGCCTTTTTGAAAATGGTATGGGCGAAACTTACCCCAAAAGGGGCGACTATGATTTTATTAAGAAAAAAACAGAATTAACATTTTATGATCCTCAGGTTGCCACTAAAGAGTTGGTAGATGAGGTATATGCAATTGTTAATAATAGATTAAAAGCCATTAAGGTAATTGCATTAGCTAAATCGGCTATACGGCATAATCTTGGCGATGAATTGCAAGGTATCCATGTACCCACATGCCTGATATGGGGTAGAAATGATACTATAACCCCGCCAATGGTGGCTGAAGAGTTTAAATCGCTGATCCCTAATTCTGAATTGCATTGGATAGATAAATGTGGCCATGCACCTATGATGGAAGTGCCGGAAGCATTTAATAAGATATTAGAGAAGTTTCTTTCGGAGCACAAAGGATAAAGAATCTCACAAATTTGTCATTTTAAGGTATAGAAGCAGGGTTTAAGAAAACTGGTGCGAGTTTTGTATTGTATATACATAGATGAGTTAAGATAAAGTGTACAGCCATGGTAATAGAACAATTAATATCCCCCGTGCCTACCTTATTACCGTCAGATACCGGTAATAAAGCGCTCCATTTAATGGAAGAAAGTAACCTTACCCAATTACCTCTTGTTTTAGAAGAGCAATATATGGGCTTGGTTCAGGAGAATGATGTGCTTGATTGGGAAAGCCCTGAATCGCAACTTAGTGCAGCTGATTTTTTACAGCAATACCGGCCTGCCGTTTTTGCTAACGGACATCCTTATGAGGCTATGCGTATGGCCCATCAGCAGAACCTATCTGTAGTGCCTGTAGTAAACAATGAGAATAAATATATTGGTTCAATAACTCGCAACGACCTTCTAAAATACATTACTGAAAATAGTGGCCTCGATAATCCTGGTGGTATTATAGTACTGGAAATAGATCCTAAAAATTACAGCCTGTACGAAATTGCCCGTATTTGCGAAAGCGAAGAGACTATCATTTTAAGTAGTCAATTGTATAGTAATCCGATAACCGGGAAGGTTGAAATAACCCTTAAAACTAACCGCAGCCATATGGAAGGCGTAGCATCGGCCTTCGAAAGACATAGCTATGTAGTGAAAGAAGTGTATGGCGAACGTTCGGGACAGGACGATACATTAGACCGTTATCATCAACTCATGAATTACATTAATATGTAATTTTGCAAAAAGATCCTGATTTAGAATAATGATAGCGATAGATCATGTGCTGCTAAGCGATGAAGTGGTAGAGGCGGAATTTGTTTGCGACCTGAACAGTTGCAAAGGCGGTTGCTGCGTAGATGGTGATTGCGGTGCGCCACTCACCAAGGAAGAAACAGGTATTTTATCTGAGATTTATCCTATAGTAAAGCCATACCTTTCTCAGGAATATATCAATGAAATAGAAACACAAGGTACCCACACTACAGACGATGAGTTTGGGTATGTAACACCGACAGTAAATGGTGGTATTTGTGTATATGCATATACCGATGATGCCGGCATAGTAAAATGTGCCATTGAAAAAGCATGGAAAGATGGCAAAATAAATTTCCAAAAGCCTATATCCTGTCATTTATACCCTATACGTATTAAAGAACATCCGGGATATGAGACCGTGAATTACGAACCTCGCAAAAAGCTTTGCAAACCGGCTTGCAAGCTGGGCAAACAATTAAAAGTGCCTGTGTACAAGTTTCTTAAAAATTCTATAGTGCGCAAATATGGCGAAGAATTCTATGAAGCGCTGGATGCCGTAGCTGTAAAAATGAACAGCGATAAATAAAATCTAAAGTTCTTTTCTAAGGCGTGCTACAGGAATATTTAGCTGCTCGCGATATTTAGCCACGGTACGCCGGGCAATATTGTATCCCTTTTCCTGTAGCATATCCGTCAGCTTTTCGTCAGAGTATGGTTTACGTTTATTTTCACCGCCTATTATTTCATTAAGAATAGTTTTTACCTCGCGGGTAGATACTTCTTCACCACTTTCTGTTTGTAATGCTTCCGAGAAAAAGTATTTCAACTTGTAGGTGCCAAATTCTGTTTGCACAAATTTACTATTGGCCACGCGCGATACAGTTGATACATCTAACGACGTCATTTGGGCAATATCTTTTAATATCATTGGCTTCAGCGTTGTTTCGTCGCCAGTCAAGAAAAACTCTTGTTGAAAACCAATAATGGCCTGCATTGTTTGCAGTAGTGTATGCTGACGCTGTTTAATAGCATCGATAAACCATTTTGCAGAATCCAGTTTTTGCTTAATGAATAAAAGCGCTTCCTTTTGCTGTTTATTTTTTTTGTCGCTACGGTCATAAGCCCGCATCATTTCTTTATATCCTTCCGATATACGCAGTTCGGGTGCATTTTTAGCATTGAGCGATAGCTCGAGATTGCCATTGTTGTTAAATACAAAAAAGTCTGGAATAATATAGCTTTCAGCTTTGTTAAGTATGGCAAAGGC
The DNA here is from genome assembly GCA_965650105.1 of uncultured bacterium. Classification (GTDB taxonomy): domain Bacteria; phylum Bacteroidota; class Bacteroidia; order Chitinophagales; family Chitinophagaceae; genus Polluticoccus. The sequence continues at coordinate 24,852 of CBFGNI010000002.1, forward strand.
TGAGCCCGGTTTAGGGTTTAATTTGATGATGATATTTATTACCTCACGAAACTTTTCATCATTCAGTCCAAGTTGCCTTTGTATTTTATCGTAATGCTTTTTTATAAACTCGTTGAAATAGTTTTCGATAACTAGTATTGCGTTTTTTACATTCTCAGTAGCAGGATTCATTCTTTTTAGCTGAAGCAGCAGGCACTCCTGCAGGTTCCAGGCACACACACCTGGCGGGTCGAACTGAAGCTGTATCCGTTGTATTATGTCGCTAACCTCTTCAGAATTCGTATAAATATTTCTTCCAAACGCAAGGTCATCAACCAGGGCAGTTACTTCTCTGCGCAGGTATCCATCTTCATCTATGCTGCCAATTATCTGTTCTGCGATTGTTTGCATACGGTCATCCAGTTCCAGCATACCCAATTGGTCCAGCAGGTGATCGTGGAAATTGCTTTCCACACGTACGGGTGTGCCTACTCTTTCATTATCTCCGCTGCCATAATAATCGTCTCCATAGTCATAAGATCCACCTTCATCATCTTCGTGCCTCAAAAAATCGTCCAGATCTACTTTCTCTGCAGTGTCGTTGCTCAGTTCTACATCATCCAACTCAGCATCTCCATCATTGTTATCGTTATCACTCAGGTCGTATTCGTCATGTTCCTCCTCCGTTCCGTGCTCCAATGCCGGGTTTTCCTCCATTTCTTCCTTAATGCGCTCCTCCAGGTTGGTAGTAGGTACCTGTAGCAACTTCATAAGCTGAATTTGCTGCGGGGATAGCTTTTGTAATAGTTTCTGCTGTTGCGACTGTCTGAGCATACCGTGTAAAAATAGAGTTTAAAGGTATAAAACAAGGTCTATAAACCACGTGAAAAACACCACTTAGAATAAAGAGTTAACATTTTATGACAATGTTAAAATACTTCTTTTATCAAAACTACTTTCGTACTTTTCTGCAAAATGTGAATAGCCGAAGTGCATGATTAAGAAGCCATACATATCCCCGTCGTTTTCTTATGTACCACTTGAGGAAACGCTTGAGATAATCCCTAAAAAGAAGCAACTCTTCATTGGTATTCCTAAAGAAACCTCTTTTCAGGAGAATAGGGTTGCTTTAACCCCCGCGGCAGTGTCTGTGCTGGTAAACAATGGGCACGAGATTGCCGTAGAGCATAATGCAGGAGAAGGCTCATTTTATTTTGATAGTGATTACAGTGAAGCCGGTGCCCGTATTGTGTACGAAAAGGCTGAGTTGTTTAAAGCAACAACTATCATAAAATCGGCACCTATTTCAGAAGAAGAGGCAGGTTTGCTTCAACCTAACCAGGTAGTTATATCTCCAATTCATCTGCCCTTCCTGAAGTCGGAAATGCTGGAGATTTTAATACAAAAGAAAATAATTGCAATAGCTTTCGAATCAATTAAGGACGATTCCGGCACTTACCCGATTGTACGCTCAATGAGCGAAATTGCGGGCAGCTCAGCCATTCTTACAGCTGCTAAATACCTAAGCAATGTACATAATGGTAAGGGTATACTTCTGGGTGGTATATCGGGCGTTCCGCCTGCCGAAGTATTGATAATAGGAGCGGGCATAGTAGGGGAATTCGCTGCACGTACAGCTTTAGGTTTAGGTGCTTCAGTAAAAATATTTGATAATTCTATTTATCGCCTTATGCGCTTGCAAAACAATATCGGCAAGCGTTGTTATACATCAGTGCTAGATCCGCTAACATTGGCGGAAGAGTTGGCAAATGCTGATGTAGCTGTAGGTGCGCTAAAACCAGTAAATGGAATAACGCCGGTGGTAGTTACCGATGATATGGTAAGCAATATGAAAGCGGGGTCTGTGATTGTAGATGTGAGTATAGACCGTGGTGGTTGCTTCGAAACATCTAAGGTAACATCGCACGAGAAGCCAATATTTAAGAAGTACGATGTAATACATTATTGTGTACCCAATATAGCATCGGGTATATCAAGAACGGCGTCGCGTGCTATTAGCAATGTGCTGATGCCTATAATGCAGCAGTGTGGCGATTCAGGCGGGGTAGAAGAACTGATACAAGTGAAGAAAGGTATCCGTAACGGGGTGTATATGTATAAAGGCTGTGTTACAAACGCACCGCTTGCCAGAAGATTTAATTTTAAATATACAGACCTCGAGCTGCTGCTCGCATCTCAAAGCTAATTACCTCTATGCCGAATCATAGACTCAACAAAACCATCGCGGGTTACCATTTGCTGATGATACTATCGGCTGTAGATTTTAGGGTAAGTGCTGCAGAGGATGAAGTGATACGCAACTATTTAGTAACGGAATTCCCTTTTCGGGTGAATTTGGACAGAGAAATGGAGGTGATTAGTAACCTGAGGCCGGACGAATGGGAGGCACACTTTATAAAATCGATGGATGATTTTTTCGATGATGCAACTGAGCAGGAACGAAAAAAACTACTTGATTTTGCTCTGCAGCTAACTAAAGCCGATAATGTAATTACTAAAGAAGAAAATCATTATCTCAACCTGCTATTCGAAAATTGGGAGCACGATGGTTTAGGCTTCGAGTCCTAATACCATGAGAATAATAAGCCCTGCTATTATACGATAGATACCGAACAAGCGGAAACCATACTTTTGTAAAAAACTGATAAAGCTTTTAATCGCTACCATAGCTACTACAAAAGAAACTACAGTGCCTACGCCAAAAAGCATCAGGTTGTCTTTGTTTTCCATCAGCAGTTCATAGCCCTTCATTTCTCCACCCGCAGCAGTTTGCCAATGCTTTAATACTAACGAATAGCCTGTTGCTGCAGCCATTGTGGGAACTGCAAGGAAAAAAGAAAATTCTGCTGCAAGGCTGCGTGTAAGCTTTTGCTGCATACCTCCTATAATGCTTGCCGCGCTCCGGCTAACACCCGGTATCATAGATATACACTGCCATACGCCTATCCAAAAGCCCTTCATAGGCGTTATCTGTGGTTCTTCAATGATGGTGGGGTTACGAAATGCTTTATCAATAAATAACAATACAATACCGCCTAATACCAGGCTGACAGATACCGTAATAGGGCTTTCCAGTAGTTCTTCTATTGCATCATTAAAAAGAAAACCAAGTACAAGGGCCGGTATGACTGCAATAAATAACTTAAGATAAAATTGCCATTTGCTGAAGTCGAAAAACTTTTTCCAGTACAGTACTACTACTGATAAGATGGCCCCAAGTTGAATGCATATTTCGAACAGTTTTGTAAAACTATCTTCTTGTATGCCCATCAGTGAGCTGGCGATGATCATATGGCCTGTAGAGGAAACAGGTAAAAACTCTGTAATGCCCTCTACTATGCCGAGGATGATAGCTTCAACTATAGTCATGCTATGGTATGTTAATGTATTTATGTGTTTGTAAAGATAATTGCCAGTGGGGATGTTGTTGTATATAATCGATGATAAGTGGCGTCATCAATTCTCGTTTACTCCATTCCGGTTGCAAATAGAGTTTGCAACCTTCACTTACCAGTGCTGCATGCTCTTCTGCCCATTTAAAGTCTGATGAATTAAAGACTACTATCTTCAATTCATCCGCTTCTAGCAAGGCTTCAGGAAGCGGTGCTTTGAATTTTTTGGGCGATAAAGTGATCCAGTCGAGACTTCCTGATAAAGGACTGGAACCTGAAGTTTCAATATGTGTGCGGAAACCGGCATTATGTAGTGCATCGGTTAAAGGCTGCAGGTTATGCATGCATGGCTCGCCACCGGTTATTACTGCTATTCTCCCGGGGTGGTTTGCTGCTATATTTACAAGCTCGTCAATGCTCATCAACGGATGCCTGCCGCTATCCCAGCTGTCTTTTACGTCGCACCACACACAGCCAACATCGCAACCTCCAAGGCGTATAAAATATGCGGCCTGGCCAGCATAGTAGCCTTCACCCTGCAATGTATAGAAATGCTCCATTACCGGGTACGATGTAATATGTAATGTTTCTGTGCTCAAAATTATTTATGCTTGCCTGGCTGCCTGCAGTGTATTTTTCATAAGCCCGCAAATGGTCATTGGGCCTACACCCTTGGGTACTGGCGTTATATAACTGCATTTAGGCGCTACGTTATCAAAATCAACATCGCCTACCAGGCGGCTACCACTTTTCCTTGTTGCATCTTCTATGCGGTTTATGCCTACATCTATTACTACTGCGCCTTCTTTTACCATATCGGCAGTTACAAATCTCGGCCTGCCTATAGCAGCAACTATTATATCTCCTGTCTGTACTATTTCCTTCAGATTTTTAGTTTTTGAATGGCATATAGTAACTGTAGCGTTACCCGGGTTGCTGTTCCTGCTCATCAATATGGCCATAGGCGTGCCAACTATATTACTGCGGCCAATTACTACGCAATGTTTACCAGTAGTTTCTATGTTATAATGTTCCAGCATTAGTAGTATGCCGTATGGTGTTGCTGGTAAAAAACCAGGTTGACCTAATAGCATTTTTCCCTGCGATATCGGGTGAAATCCATCCACATCTTTTTCAGGTGCTATGTTGTTTATAATAATATCGGGGGAGATATGCGCCGGTAAAGGTAATTGTACCAATATGCCATTGATCTCTTCATCTGCATTCAGTTTTTTAATAACATCCAGCAATTGTGTTTCAGTAATATCAGATTCAAAGCGCAGTAATGTCGATCCAAACCCCAGCTCTTCGCAAGTACGTACTTTCGAACCTACGTATGCCTCGCTGGCAGGATCGTTTCCTACCAGCACTGCTGCCAGGTGGGGTACTTTGCCTGTTTCAGCTTTTAGCTGTTCTGCCTCTTTTTTCAGTTGTGCCTTTATATGCGCGGATACCGCTGTACCATCCAAAATTTGCATGGCGCAAAGATAAACCGCTTAGGCCATAATATCCCCAATGAGGGGTTAACAAAAAAAGGCTGCCTCGACAGGCAGCCTATGCACTTATGAAACCTAAACCTATCTAAGCGTATTAAAATATTTTCTGTTATTACGTTTATGTATCAGTTTATAAACAATAGAATACATAATTGGCAATATGAGCAGCGTTAGAATAGTAGAGGTGACTAACCCACCAATTACCACAATGGCCAATGGTTTCTGTGTTTCTGAGCCAATACCGGTACTGATAGCAGCGGGTAGTAGCCCGATAGCAGCCATAAGAGCGGTCATAACTACCGGGCGTACCCTTGATATTACGCCTTGCTCAATAGCCTCATGCAATGGCATTTTAGCCTCCAGGTTTTTTCTGAATACGCTTATTAGGATGACTCCATTCTGTATGCACACCCCAAACAGGGCAATAAACCCTATTCCCGCGCTTATGCTGAAATTAACCCTTGTTATATGTAAGGCAAGTATTCCGCCAATAAGGGCAAACGGCACATTCATAATGGTGAGCACAGCGTCTTTTACATTGCCAAAAGTGACAAAAAGTATCAGGAAAATGCCTAATAAGCATAAGGGCACGACTCTTACCAGGGTATTGGATGCGCGCTGCTGATTCTCAAACTCGCCATTCCAGGTCATTTTATAACCCTTAGGAAGCCTGACAACTTTATTCACTTTTTGCTGCGCTTCCGCAATAGTACTACCCAGATCTCGTTCTCGTATCGAGAACTTAACAGCTATATAACGCATATTATTATCCCTGAAAATGAATGCAGGACCGGTAAGTGTACGTATGGTAGCTATTTCGCTAATAGGTATTTTTGTTCCATCTTGTGTAGGTACCCGTAGCTGTTCTATTTTGTCCTGTGTATTACGATAGTCTTTTTCGTAGCGGATACGTATATCGAATTTACGCTCACCCTCGTACAGCTGTGTAGCGGCTTTACCACCTAAAGCCATTTCAATAACGGCGTTTGCATCGGCGATGTTTACGCCATAAAGTGCCATCTTCCGCTGGTCGAGTTCTATATGAAATTCTGGCTGGCCAAGGTTACGTAATATGCCGAGATCTTCAATACCTCTTACGGTTTTTAGTTCACTTTTTACAGCCCGCGCAAGACTATCCAATGTTTTAAAGTCCTGGCCGAATATTTTTACTGCCAGTGCGGCGTTCACACCTGCCACAGCTTCTTCAACATTATCGCGTATTGGTTGTGAATAGTTGAGTACTATGCCTGGAATTTTCCTGAGCTGCGTATCCATCTCATCTATCAGTTGTTCCTCAGTTACTTTTCTTTTCCATGTTTCTTTTGGTTTAAGGTCAACCTGTATTTGCACATTAAAAAAGCCTTTAGGATCCGTACCATCATTAGTACGGCCAATTTGCGAAAGTGTTTGTTTTACCTCTGGAAACTGGCGTATGATTTGTATCATCTTATCGCTTATCTCTTTGGCTTGTGGCAGGCTTACACTCATAGGTAGTTCGCTTTCTACCCATAAGGCTCCTTCATCAAGCTCCGGTAAGAATTCAGTACCTAATAGTTTGGCTGAAGCAAATGTTAGTATCATAATGCTCACCGCTATGACAAGGCTTGTTTTTTGATGGGCATATACCCATTTGAAGGCATGTCCAATTGTCCGCTCAAAAAATGATACGACAACATTGTGTTTCTCGCGTACATTCTTCTTCAATAAAACGCTGGATAAAGCAGGTACGAAAGTAAGTGTATATAATAAGGCACCTAACAAAGCAAAGCCCAATGTGTAGGCTAGCGGGGAGAACATTTTACCTTCTACTTTTTGAAATGCAAAGATGGGTATCAGGCAAGTAAGTATAATGAGTTTGGAGAAAAAGATAGCTTTCCCCATTTCTGTGCCTACATTCTTGAATAAGCCAAGCTTTGAGAGCTTATTGTAACGTTCCATTCCCACTTCTTTTGCCTTATGGTCGAGGGCTACAAAAAGGCCCTCTACCATTACTACTGCACCGTCTATAATAATACCAAAATCCACAGCACCCATCGATAATAGGTTTGCTGACATGCCTTTCAGGCGCATAAGCATGAATGCAAATAGTAAAGCAAGTGGTACTATAATGCCTACAGTAAGCGTAGTGCGCCAGTCGGCCATAAAGATCAATACGATCAATGTTACCAAAACGATGCCTTCTATAAGGTTGTGTATCACAGTATGTGTAGCATATTCCATAAGGTTGCTACGGTCGTAAAATGTGTTAATATGTACCCCTTTCGGCAATACGTTATCGTTCAGTTCTTGTATTTTTTCTTCAATACGTTTTAGTACCTCTCCCGGGTTTTCACCTTTTCGCATTACTATGATGCCCTCTATAACGTCGTTTTCATCATCCCGCGAAACCCATCCCAGTCTTGGTTTACCCGACTCGTGTACTTGCGCCACCTGTTTTACCAATATTGGTACATCCTTGATTTTGGTAATAATGATGTTCTCTATTTCGCCAATATTATTAAGTATGCCAATGCCACGTACCACATAAGCCTGACCATTTTTTTCAATTACATCGCCACCTACGTTTATATTGCTTTTAGCGACGGCGTTATATACATCCAGAGAAGACAGACCGTACTTCGTGAGCTGGTTTGGATCAACACTTATTTCATAAGTTTTCTCTTCACCACCAAAGCTATTTACATCAGCTACGCCTGGTACCGACTTGAATTGACGGTCGAGCACCCAGTTTTGTATTGTGGTCAGTTCGCGGATATCTTTTGTTTTGCTATGAAGCGTGTAGCGGTATATCTCACCGGTTGGCCCGTAAGGTGGTTGTACATCGGGTTTTACTCCATCAGGTAAATCAGCATTGCCTAGCCTGCTTAATACTTGCTGTCTTGCAAATGCATCATCTACATCATCATCGAATATGATGCGTATGTAGCTTAGCCCGAATGACGAAGTAGAACGTAAGCTCGTTTTCTTTTGTATTGAATTAAAAGCAGTTTCTAATGGAATTGAAACGAATTTTTCTACTTCTTCGGCACTGCGACCTGGCCATTGAGCTATGATTATTATTTGGGTGTTAGTAACATCAGGGAATGTTTCAATTGGGGTATTCTGATAGCATACAAAACCTATCACAGCCAGCACGGCAGTAAGAAAAAACACTAAGTAACGGTGCCGTAGTGAAAAGTATATGATGCTCTTAATGAGCTTGTTCATAAATATAGTTTAAAACAGCGCCGCTGTTATTCGTTTAATAATTGGTTAAATATCAACAGCTGATCTTTTACAACCAGCTTTTGTGCGCGTGGTAAGTTGGTGTTCGATATGTATGTTTTATTGCCAACAGTTTTCATAAGGTTGATTTCCACAATCTTCATGTCATCCCGTTTATTGTAGGTCACGACATAATTTTTCCCATCTTGCGACACAAGCGCCCTGGTTGGTATACAAGTAGCACTTGTGCCTATGCTGCTGTTTACAATTACCTTTACAAACATGTCTGGTTTTAGCAGCATGTCTTTATTGTTTAGTATTATCCGCACGTGCATGGCTTTACTTTCAGGGTCAAGTACCTGACTTATATTCTCTATTTTTCCGGTTAGTATTTTATCAGGGTAGGCCATAGGAATTACCTTCACTTCGCTACCTTGTTTTACTTTCGCTATGTCAGATTCATATACGTTAGCATATACCCATACATTTTGCAAGTCGGAAATTGTGAAAAGATTATCTCCCATATCGGGGCGTATAAACGCACCTGTGGATACTTTCTTTTCCACTATGTATCCATTTATAGGAGATGTAAGTATGTAATCCCCACCTGCATCAGTTTTCGTACCACCGTTGATACTTAATATAGACTGTGCCTTATTTTTTACCGCTAAAGCTTTCTGATAGTTTTGCTTTGCCTCGGTATATTCCCGCTCACTGTTAATACCACTTTCATACAGCGATTCTGCCGTCTCCATCTGGCGCTTGGCAATTGCTACATCTGCATTAGCGCTATTCAGGTCGCTGTAACTACCTGCTATATCAGCACTACGAATGACAGCTAATACCTGTCCTTTGCTTACATGGTCGCCCAACGATACTTTCGAATCAATTACTTGCCCGCTGCTTCGTGGAAATATCTTAACTACACTGTTCTCATTAAAACTTACTTCGCCACTTAACGATAATTCATCGTCTATATTACAATAGCTAACGGTATCGAGTTGTATCATGTGCATCATTGTATCGCTCAATACAAACCTGGTTTCTGCTTTTTTTTCTTCCTTTTTACTGCATGCTGTAAGTATCAGCATTGCAATAACTGGGATGGCTATTCTTTTCATTTATTAAACTTATTTAAGCAGCCTTGCTGCGATTTTTTTATTGATTGTACACATCAGTCCCGGTTACGTAATTCAACTCTTCTTTTGCCAGTTGAAGGTTTAACTGTTGCTGTAGTTGTTTTTGGCGTATGTCTTTATACGCATCGAAATAGTCGATAAACTCAATAAGGCTTATTTGCTTTTGCTTATAGCTTTGCAATACATTTTCGTATAGCTTCTCATAGTCTGTATAAAACTTCTCCTGGCTTTCAGAGCTAAGCGATAAAGTAAACTCCAGCTTTTTGTAAGCGCTTTTTAGCTCATTTTGCAATTGTAATTCTGCCTGGTTGAGGTTTACTTCTCCTTGCTTCACCTGCATTTGTGCAGCCTTTATGTTTCCCTGGTTTCTGTTCAATAGCGGTAAGGGGAATGATATGCTTATGCCTGCATAATTGGGGGTGTAGTTGCTATTCTTGTCGAAGTTTGGCCCTAATATAACATCAGGTACTGCTATAGCTTTCTGTAGAGAGAGGTTTTGCTGCTGGTATAGCAATTGCAGTTGCTGTAGTTGGTATGCAGCATTGTTTTGTTTAGCTACTGCCAAAAGATCTTCGGTATTTTGTCTTGGCACAGCTATGTTATATTCATCAATAGCTATTAAGGGTTTTATGTAAGTATCACTACTTATCTGCAACATCACTTTTAGTGTGCTCTCTGCATCATTAAGTACCTTATCGTTTTCAGTGGCCTCCTGCTGCATGCTTATTTGCAAGGCCTGCACCCTTAGTAAGTCTTTCTTGGCAATATTGCCGGCTTTGTATTGTGCATCCATGCCGATACGCAATTTTTCAAGTTGGTCTTTTTCTTCCGCATACAATTGCTGGTTGCCTTGCAGTTGTACTATCTGGTAAAATGTAGTTCTTAATTGCAGGTGCAAATTGCGTAGCAGATCATTGAACTGTAGCTGGGATATCTGTGCATTAGTAGTAGCGAGTTTTATTTCCTTTCCTCGTTTACCGGCTGTTTTTATTAGTTGTTCTACTTGTATGTAATATTGTCCTAAAGGTTGTCCGTTAGCATTTGTACCATGTTCAAAATATTTATTGTTGCTATAAACATTTTGGTCGGTATTTAAAGTTGGGTTATCCCATAATCTTGCCTGTTGTATTAATGCTTTACTCGCTTCTACATTGTATTGTTGGGCAAGTAACAACAGGTTTTTATCGAGAAATATTTTCTCAGTTTGTTTTAAGGTCAATTGCAACGTATCAGGCTGCATTGCGGCTGAATTAGTTTCAGCACGTACGACCTTAACATTGCATATACAGCAGCATAATATTATGCGCTGCATAATTGCTTTCTTAAACATTATAATGTTTATTAAAAAGTATGTAAATAGAATGTAGCTGTGCGTATATAACACAGCATGTAAGACAAAAGGCTATGCAGCCTTAGGTGGAGGGGGATTTATCTCTTGAAAAAACAGGTAGGCATATTTTTTCGGCATTGCTATAGGTAGCTTATCATTCTTATACGCAACTATATCTTTAGTTGGCAATGTTGTTTCAGGAACAATTACTTTGAAAGAAATATGCTTGCCTGTCTGATATTTTTTGTTGTGGTGGTGTTCGGGGAAAATACGGGTTGTATGTGTTAGTGGTAAATCATAGCCCGCGCTGTTAGATATAACTGCGTCGCCATCCAGTTCTACGTCGTATCCATCAGCGTCAAGAAAAGCTTCAGCACGTGCCGTAAGAACGAAAACGTGCATGGTAACAAGCAAGCATAAAAACCTGCCTACGTGCCTGAAATGGTAGTGCATGAATGGCTATAACGTGCACAATGTAGCGCATAGAATCAAAAAATATTGTTAAGATGATTAACCGGTATATTAGCTTTGTGTAAGCAGATGGAAAAGACTAATTTCAAAACCTATGCTGGTAAAAGACATAATACAGGCTATCGAAGCGTATGCACCCCCTGCCTACCAGGAGAGCTATGATAACAGTGGCCTTCAAGTAGGCAATAATGATATGGAAGTGAGTGGTGTGCTTTTAACGCTTGATGTAACCGAAAGCATACTTTCAGAGGCCATGGAACGCAACTGTAATATGATAGTCGCACATCACCCCTTACTTTTTTCGGGGCTAAAGCAAATCTCAGGCCGTAGTTACGTGGAAAGAGTTGTAATAAAAGCTATAAAAAATGATATAGCCATTTATGCTGCTCATACCAATCTCGATAATGTTCATAATGGTGTGAATGCCCGTATAGCAAAAAAATTGGGGCTCAAAGATGTTTCTATATTATCGCCTTTGGCAGGCACACTCCGGAAGCTCTATACTTTTGTACCTGCCACACATGCAGATAAAGTAAGGGATGCTATGTTTGCCGCCGGTGCGGGTAGTATTGGTGCATACAGTGAATGCAGTTACAATGTTGCTGGCGAGGGTACTTTTAAACCTGGCCCTAATACAGATCCGGTTATTGGCGAACCAAACGGCCCTCGCGAAACAGTACAAGAGGTAAAAATTGAGGTACTGGTTGGCAGGCATAGTGAACCAGCAGTATTGAAAGCGTTGGTAGCAGCGCACCCCTACGAAGAAGTGGCTTATGATATTGTGTCTTTAAATAATGTGAACCAGGAATTAGGGGCTGGAATGGTAGGAAGACTGGAAAAACCAATGAGTGAAACAGATTTTTTAATCTATATAAAAGACCGGATGGAAGCAAAATGCATCCGGCATACACAATTGCTGGGCAATAAAATTGAAAAAATTGCAATATGTGGAGGCTCGGGCAGTTTTTTATTAAAAGACGCAATAAAGGCCGGGGCGGATGTGTTTATTACTGCCGATTTTAAATATCATCAGTTTTTCGATGCTGAAGAAAAGATTATAATAGCCGATATAGGGCACTACGAAACCGAACATTTTACTTCAGAAATATTTGAAGAGGTACTTAAGGAAAAATTTCCTAATTTTGCTATCCTTTTATCAAATATATCAACCAATCCTGTAAATTATTTTTGCTAATATATGGCTACTGTAAAAGATTTTTCGGTTGAAGAAAAGCTGATAGCTGTTCTTACTCTGCAGAAGATCGATTCAAAAATAGATGAGATCAAGACACTGAAGGGCGAATTGCCAATGGAGGTGAAAGATCTTGAAGATGATATCGAGGGCCTGAAGACCCGCCTGGCAAATATTGATGCTGAAGAAAACAGTATTAATAGTTTTATTGAAGCGAAATTGAATGCTAAAAAAGAGGCACAGGCTTTAATTAAAAAATACGAGAAGCAACAGGAAAACGTTAAGAACAACCGTGAGTTTGAGGCCATCAACAAAGAGGTTGAGCTTCAGGAGCTGGAAGTGAAACTGAACGATAAGCATATTAAGGATGCTAATTTCGAGTTGAAAGAACGTGCCAACCAACGCCTGCGTACTGAAGAGAAGATCAAAGATGTACAGGAAGCGCTAAAGGCTAAGAAAGCAGAGCTGGAAAAGATCATTGGCGAAACTGAAAAAGAAGAAAAAGCTTTAAATGAAAAATCGGAAGCTGCCAAAGAAAAAGTAGATCAAACACTACTTTCTGCTTACGAGCGTATCCGTACCAGCTATCGCAATGGTTTGGCAGTAGTGCCTATTATGCGCGACTCCTGTGGCGGCTGCTTTAATGTAATACCTCCTCAGCGCCAGTCAGAAATACGCCAGCATAAGAAGATCATCGTATGCGAGCATTGTGGTCGTATTTTGGTAGATGTCGATATGAATGACACAGTTGAGAATGCAACTAACAAGTAAGTACAGTTTACAATATGTAAAAGAGGGCTAATAGCCCTCTTTTCTTTTTAGGGAATATCTTACCATATTGTAGCCTATTGTTCGGCATAGTCAACAATTTGCTTTAGGTTTGCACTCTATTTCGGGCTTTGCAAAAAGCTATTATCCATATAACAAAGTTTACTTCTGATGAAGATTTTAGTTTGTATCAGTCAGGTTCCTGACACTACTACCAAGATCGCTTTCAGCGATAATAATACTCATTTCAGCACACAAGGTGTTACATTCATCATCAATCCTTACGATGAATGGTATGCATTGGTACGCGCGCTTGAATTGAAAGAAAGTGGCGTTGCTACTGCAGTTAACTTAGTAACAGTAGGTAAGGCAGATGCCGAACCGGTAATACGTAAAGCTTTGGCCCTGGGTGGCGATGAAGCCATCCGTATAGATGCCGATAGCAACGATCCTTATGTAGTTGCCGCACAAATAGCTGAATATGCAAAAAGCGAAGGTTATGACCTGGTACTTTGCGGTAAAGAATCTATCGACTATAACAATGGTGTAGTAGGCGGTATGTTGGCTGAACTGTTAGATATGAACTATGTTGGTTTTGCTACCAACCTGCAAATAGATAACGGGACTGCTACTGTAAAACGCGAAATAGAAGGCGGTGAAGAAACGGATACTTGCAGTTTACCACTGGTTGTTTCTTGCCAGAAAGGTATGGCTGAAGCACGTATACCAAACATGCGCGGCATTATGGCTGCGCGTACCAAACCTTTGAAAGTAGTTCCCGCCGCGGCTATTAATGCATTAAGCGAAATAGTTGCTTACGATCTGCCACCTGCCAAAACGGGTGTAAAAATGTTCCAGCCCGACCAGATGGATGAGCTGGTAGCAGCACTACACTCAGACGCTAAGGTTATATAGTTATCTTTTTTTGACTTTTAAATTTTGACTTAAATTATATGTCAGTAATAGTATTAGCGGAGCACACGCAAGGTACATTTAAGAAAAAATCTTTCGAGGCAGTACAGTATGCTTCGGATATTGCTAAGGCAATGGGCACTACTGCTACAGCAGTGGTACTTGGCGCGGCTGGCGATGCGGAAATGCAGCAATTAGGTATGTACGGTGCACAAAAGGTACTGCACATTGCCGATGCAAAACTGGATAACCTGAGCGCTCGCGCTTATGCAAAAGCATTAGCCGCCGCCGCAGAAAAAGAAGGTGCTAAAGTAATAATAGCTACGCACGATGTAACAGGTAAAGCAGTAGCGCCACGCGTTGCAGCAAAGCTGAAAGCAGGTATGGTAGCAGGTGCGGTTTCACAACCCGATCTTTCAAAAGGTTTTGCAGTAAAGAAGACTGTATTCTCAGGTAAGGCTTTTGCGCATATAAACATTACCAGCGATATAAAAGTAATTACCCTGATGCCTAACACTTTCCCGGTAAAGAAAGGTGAAGGCAGTGCATCTGTTGAAAAAATGGATGTTGCATTCGATGATAAAGATTTTGGCGTACAGGTAAAGGAAGTGAATAAAGTAACAGGTGCCGTGCCTCTTGCTGAAGCTGAGCTGGTAGTGTCAGGTGGTCGTGGGTTGAAAGGCCCTGAAAATTGGGGCATTTTAGAAAATCTGGCTGATAGTTTGGGTGCTGCTTTGGCTTGTTCTCGCCCTGTAGCCGATTCACATTGGCGCCCTCACCACGAACACGTGGGCCAAACAGGCGGTACCATTCGTCCTAACTTATATATAGCAGTAGGTATTTCTGGTGCCATACAACACTTGGCAGGTGTGAATGGTTCTAAAACCATCGTTGTTATCAACAAAGATCCCGAAGCGCCATTCTTTAAAGCAGCAGATTATGGTGTTGTAGGCGATGCTATGGAAATAGTGCCTAAGCTTACAGAAGCAGTAAAAAAGTTTAAAGAATCGCATAATTAATATCTGGTAAGTATATAATTTTAAGGGTAGCATTTGCTGCCCTTTTTTTGTTCAGCTTATTTTCCACACCTGCGCTGGCAACCGTAACTTTGCAGTATCTTAGAGTGTATGTTGTATGCCATTGTAGATATTGAAACGACGGGAAGCTTTGCATCGGGCAATGGCATAACAGAAATAGCTATTGCTATACACGATGGTAAAGAAATATTGCATTTCTACGAAACACTCATCAATCCGCACCAGGTTATACCTCGTTTTATCCAGTCGCTTACAGGTATTACAAATGAAATGGTTTCAGGCGCGCCCTCATTTAGTGAGGTCGCAGCGCAGATACATGATCTGTTAAAGGGCAAAGTATTTGTGGCGCATAATGTCAATTTCGATTATTCTTTTGTCAAGCACCATTTGCAAGGCGCAGGTTACGATTACGAGGCAAAGAAACTGTGCACCGTACGGTTATCACGCAAGGTAATACCAGGCATGGCCAGCTATAGTCTGGGTAAGTTATGCAGGCAATTGGATATTAATCACGCTAATCGCCACCGTGCAGGAGGCGATACTATGGCTACCGCACAATTGTTCTCGTTATTGGTTCAAAAAGATAAGGACAATATAATTGCCGGTATGCTAAAAGGCCGGAACAGAGAGCAATACATGCCACCTCATGTACCTGTTGAGCAAATAGATAATCTGCCCAATGGGGCCGGGGTGTACTATTTTTACAATGCAGCCGGCAAACCCATTTATGTTGGTAAAGCAAAGAATATTTTTAAAAGGGTTAAAAGCCATTTTTCTAATAATAAGCCTAACAGGCAAAAGCAGGACTTTTTACGCGAGATACATAAAATAAGCTATAAAGAATGTGCAACGGAGTTAATGGCGCATATACTGGAAAGTAGCGAGATACGCCGTTTATGGCCCGCATATAACCGCAGCCAGCGCGGCTATTTACCGCAGTTCGGCTTGTATTTATACGAAGACAGGCAAGGCATGAAGCGTATGGCTATTGAGAAAAGCAAAACGCATTTTAAGCCGGTTTATACTTTTAACACTATTATTGAAGGGCACAGTTGGTTAAGGCAGTTGATCAGCGAATTTGATCTGTGCCCACGTTTATGCAATCTGGCTAAAGTGGCCGGCTGCGATGGTGAAGTGTCTGCAACAGGAGATTGCAGGCATCATGATGATGTTGACAAATACAACAGGAAAGTTGACGCTGCTGTAAAGTGGATGCTGAAACACCTGCCTAGTTTCGCCTATATAGATAAAGGAATACAAGCCGATGAGCAAAGCTGTATCCTGATAAAGAAAGGTAACTTTTATGGCATGGGTTATATTCACAATGAATATCCTGTTGACGATATAGAACTACTTCAGGAAAAGCTGGAACCATATCAGGATAGTGATTTCATTCGCAACCTTATCTATAAACATGCTACAGAATACCCTGAACGTTGCGTGCGTTTTGAAAAACAGAAAGTTTAAAACTACTGGGCCATCCAATATTTTCTAAGTAGCCATTCTGTTACAACTAATAAAAGAATCAAAAAGAAAAACCATTTCCAGTCAACCAGTGGAGAGGTTTCGGTATTGGTTATTATGATAGGTTTAATACTTTTATTATTAGCAATTGTATCGTATAGCGATGTAATATTGCTTGCAGGTACAAAGCTACCATTATATTTATGTGCTAATCCGTATAGTAGCTTATAGTCAGCGCCCGTTTCCATCATTTCTATTGGCACTGTTGCTACTGTAAAGCTGCCGGTGCTTGTAAAAGCTTTACCATTGTAGGTAGTGCTGGCAGTAAAATTATAGTTTCCTCCCGGCCATATTCCTGTATTAATACGATAGCTATTGCCGGTACGTTCAAAAGAGAAGTCGCGTTTGCGTCCGCTACTATCTGTTATACTGATCTTAGCTTCGGGGGTGTTTATTTGTTCGTTGCTGGCATTCAGCAAATATGCGTCAATTGTTATAGCCTCCTGGTCGCTCCAAACATATTTAGGTAGTATTGCACGGAAAGGTTTATCGTTTGTATTAGCTGCAAGAAAGGCGATGGTCTGACGAATGCATTCATCCACTACGTCGTGCTTGCCAAAGTTCTTGTATTCATACATCCGCCATCTCCATATACCTTCACCCATAAGGATCGCAGTCGGTATATTCCCTTGCTGAAAAAACCACAAAGCTTGTTGCGTATTGCCCTTCTGGCTAAAAAGGATGCTTGTATTGGCAGCTACCTGGACATTGGCGGCAGTTACCGAAAGTGGCGGCATTTTGTCTAGTACAGCCTGTACATTTTGGGGCAGTGTAAACGCTGTAAATGTAGTATTGTATGTGGCAAATGCATTGCGTGCCATGCCTCCATAGGTCACGATAGCTGTCTGTTGTAGTCTGTTAAGCGTAGCGGTATTGGTTTCTGCACCTAAAATATACCATATAGGTTTCTGAAAGCTTTGTGTGGTCAGGTTTTGGAATGTTGCAGGCAACTGGTGTAAAATAACTACCTGGTAGGCATTAAATGAAGATGGTATCGCATCGCCTGTTTTCACTGTTAATTGATATGCATCCATTCCTTTCAGCGCTTCCTGTATAGCGCTTACATCAGGGTGGGGTGCAGCTGCAGCCAATAATATTTGCTTACGCTCTTCTACTGCTTCAATGAATACATCGCGCCGGTTGTTAACAGTATTTTTTTCTCCTTCAGCAATGGGTGCATTTATTATATAGTGATGCAGGCCCGTTTTATCAGTGCTGATGGCAAATGAAACCGTCCGGTCAAACCGATCACCAGAAATATTAACAGGTGCATTTGCTATTACATTATTCCCTTCTAATAATTGTATGCTGTTGTTGTAGCCATTACATACTGTTGCCAGTATATCTGCCTTTATTTCAAATCTGCTGCGTACTGATACGGTTTTGTTGGCGTAAGTGTTTGCTATGCGCAGATCTTTTTGGGTGGCAGTATCTCCAATGCCAGCAGTATATATAGGGGCTTTTAAAGCAAATTGCTGTAGCATAGGGTTTGCCCCTTGGTTATAGCGCCCATCGGTAGCTAATATTATCGCCCCCATGTTTTGGCCGCCCAGTTGTTCTTCAGCTTTTTGCAGGGCATTGGCAATGTCAGTTTCTTTTTCTGCATATCTGAATAAACTATCGGTTTGCACATCACCGCCAAAACCCTGGTGTATTACCTTATAGTTTTTGGAAAGTTTACTGATTAGTTTATTTACATGCGCTTTAAAGGCAATGCTGTCTTTGCTTAATGCTGTAGCGATCGATGAGGATTCATCCTGCAAAAGAAGAATAACAGGTTTTTGTGTAATATTTTTATGGGTGGTGATAGCCGGTGCAAGTAGTAATAGAGCTGTAAGTAGTATTACCACTCCCCTAAGAGCCGCAGTCAGCCATGGGTATGGCACCCTACGTTTTACATCGGCACGGTATACCCAATAGCCTGCGGCAAAAGAAACGATAAGAGCGAGTATCCAATACAGCCAATGCATGTATGCGCAACTTAAACAAAAATGTTGGTTGGTAAGCTTAGTTGTTCAGCATTTGTATTGCTTTTAACCTTATGGCCGAATCAAGTGTTATATTCTTGCTCTTCGCATCCACCTGTGCTTCATCCAGTAGATCAGTATCCTGATGAATAGTTTTGATATTCTTTTTTACAGGCAATTCGTTTTGTATCCTGGCGTAATACGCTTTAGGATTAGTATATAACTGGTAGGCATCATCAATAAAACCGTTATTGAGCAAGAATAGGTTGTAGCTGGAATAATAAATGATGATAACCTTGTTTTCTTCCAGCTTTTTTTTCAGGTCAAGTTCCCAGACTTCTTTTTTATCTGCTGTTTCAGGCAATATTGAATTGTAGTAATACCAGTATTCACCATTGTCAAAAGCGTTTTGCATTACCCCCAGGTACATCAGGCTTTTATAATAGCTATCTCCAATGCCTAATGTTTTTACGGGTTGGGCATTGGCTGTGCCGGTATACCCTATACGTGGGTACGCAAGCGGAATACTGGTTGGGATAGTTTTTAATTTTGCCTTACCTATTACATCGCCATCTCTTACCCTGGGTTCCGAGGGGTAGACAATTTCATTCCACGCTATGTGAGGCATCTCCACACCACGTACCCTTTCTATGAATTTGATGATCGTATCAGCAATCAGGCATTCAGAAAAATAGCTGGGGTGCGTACCGTATTGCGGATATATAGGATAAGTGTATTTAGTTTTAGCCTGTTTTAAAATGGGTAGCATATCCATAGTAAGTATGCCTTTTTGTTGGCACTGAGCTATATAAGCTTCATAATTTGTTTTACTTTTTTTGTACTTAAGGTATTTCGTAGGTATCAGACTTGGGTCAAAATACTCTTTTGTAGGTGCAAATATCATTATCAGGCTGATGCCTTTGCTTTTTAATGTATCGTTTATTACACTCAGTTTATCTACAGTAGCCTTTATAATACTATCACCATAATAGTTTCTTCCCAGGTAAGCATTAATATTACCTTCACCCACCTGGAAATGCTTGTTTCCCATTACATAGTCCTCCACATTGTATTTGTCAAAAACATCAAAATCTATCTGATTTTTAAGTGGCAGCAATTGTTTGCCTATACGTGAATCGTTTTTAAGATAAGCTTCTGTCTTATCCTGATATACACCATTGAACCAGGCAATACCATCAAATTCAGGAGACTCAACAGATGATGCATTAGCATCTTCTTCGTCGCCTTGCAAATTGTTATATATCATCAAATATCCAAACAGGGCCAGTATGGCTATCCATAAAAACTTCAGGCTGGCATTAGGGTCTGGTGGTGTAATGCCTGCAGGTGTTGTTTTATTATTTGCAGTGGTATTTGCCATGACTTTTTTAGAATCTGAAGTAGATGAAAGGATTGAATGAAGAGCCGGCTACATAAGTAACACAGAAGAAGTATAGTATAATACCAACAGCAGAAAACACAAATAGTTGTGTTTTATTCAGCTTCGCGTAAAAAATTCCATCATGTAGTGGCTTCACCTTAGGTATTAATGTAAAGAAGGAAAAGAATACAGCCACCCATATCATGATATTGAAATCAGTTTTGGTGATAATACTGGTTTGCACATCAAAATCGAAAGCAAACATCCGCTGTAGGTATATTTTTAGCCTATGTATATCTTCTATCCTGAATATTACCCAACCAATAACTACTATAAAGAAGGTAATAATGATAGCAGGTAGGCGGCCGATCTTGTTTAAAATATTCAGCAGGAATATTCTGTCGAGTATAAGGAATAAACCATGAAAAGCACCCCATAATACAAAGTTCCACGATGCGCCGTGCCATAAACCTGACGCCAGGAAAACGATAGCCAGATTTAAATATAATCGCCCGTTAGATACACGATTACCGCCCAACGGTATATACAGGTAGTTACGCATCCATGCCCCTAATGTAATATGCCATCTTCGCCAAAAATCGGTAATGCTGGTAGCAGTATATGGATTGTTGAAATTTTCTGGCAACTGGAAGCCCATAATACGGCTAATACCTATTGCCATATCAGAATAGCCGGAAAAATCGAAATAGATCTGGAAAGTATAGGCAATTGCACCGATCCATACGGCCGTGGTATTAATGCTGGCAGCATCCATGTTCATGATTATATCAGCCTGGCTGCCCATTACGTTTGCTATCAATACTTTTTTGCCCAGGCCTATACAAAACTGTATAAAACCTTGCAGTTTATTGTGTGTGGTTTCATTGGCTACGTGGCCTGTTATCTGGTCCGAAATATCGTGATAACGTACAATAGGCCCTGCAATAAGCTTAGGGAAGAAGATGATATACAATTGATATTCCCAGAAATTACTTAATGGTTTATGTACGTTGCGGTACACATCTACCGAATAGGTGATGCTCTCGAAGGTATAAAAAGAGATACCTATAGGTAGTAATATTTTAGCAACGTGAATAGTGTTGCTGCCGAATAAACCACCAACAGCATTTAGGTTATCTATAAAAAAATTAAAGTACTTAAAATAGAAGAGCAAGCCAAGGTTTAGCGATACGGATAAGATAAGGAATAGCTGCTTTTTACTTTTTATGTCCTTGTATTTTTCTATCTGGCTCACCAGTAAAAAATCAAGCAAGGTAACCCCCAGTATTACGAAAATGAATTTCGGACCGCCCCAGCTATAAAACAGAATGCTGGAGATAAGAATGAAAATATTTTTCAGGTTAACACTTTTGGGCAGCAGGTTGTATATAATGAGGAAGATAGGTAGAAAATATACCAGGAATATCAGGCTGCTAAAAACCATTAGTCAGAGTTTGTTATCGTGTGTTGAGAACTATAAAAATATAGGATTACCACTACATCACAAACTAACCAACTGGCCTGGCAAAAAGAAAAGGGGGTCGATTTTCATCAACCCCCGAAAGCATCTTTTATTTTATCGAAAAAACTTCTGTCTTCCTTCATACTTTTGGCTTCAGGCCCCGGCTGAAAGTTGTTTGAGTTTTTCAACCGTTCCATCATATCCTTTTCTTCATCGCTAAGGTTTTGCGGTGACCATACATTCACTTCTACCAGTTCATCACCCTTATCGTACGATTGGAATGAAGGGAACCCTTTTCCTTTTAACCTGAATATTTTACCACTTTGTGTGCCGGCAGGTATTTTTATTTTAGCCTTACCGTCAATAGTTGGTACTTCCACATTTGTTCCTAGCACTGCATCGGGGAAAGATAAATGCAGGTGGTAAATAACATCGAGATCATTACGCCTGAGATGGGGATGCTTTTCTTCTTCTATAAGTATTAGCAGATCGCCTGCAGGGCCACCACGCTCACCGGCATTCCCCGCGCCGCCCATGCTTAGCTGCATACCATCTTGCACACCCGCAGGTATATCCAGGCTCAGTGTTTCTTCGCCAAATACTCTGCCTTCACCTTTACACGCACCACATTTCGAAGTTATCTGTGTACCCTCACCATTGCAGGTAGGGCAGGTGGCTACGGTTTGCATCTGGCCCAAAAAGGTATTGGTAACCTTTCTCACCTGGCCGCTACCGCCACAGCTGCCGCAGGTCTGTATCGAGCTTTTATCTTTTGCACCACTGCCGCTGCATGTATTGCAGGGTACATATTTTTTTACTTTTATTTTTTTGTTGGCGCCGTTGGCTATTTCGGCATAATCCATTTTTAGCTTTACGCGCAGGTTAGCGCCACGTGTGCCTTGCCTGCGGCCGCCACCTTGTCTTCCGCCACCACCGCCAAAAAAGCTTCCAAACACATCGTCGCCAAATATATCGCCAAAATTCTGGAAGATATCTTCCATACGCATACCACCGGGGCCGCCGGGGCCACGGCCACCACCACCCATGCCTGCATGCCCGAAACGATCGTATTGAGCGCGTTTATCGGGGTTGCTCAGCACATCATAAGCCTCGGCTGCTTCCTTAAAATGCTCCTCCGCATCTTTATCTCCGGGGTTACGGTCGGGGTGATACTTCAGGGCTATCTTCCTGTATGCCTTTTTTATTTCATCGGCGCTGGAAGTCTTTGCAACACCTAATATTTCGTAATAATCTCTTTTCATAAATGTTATTCCATCGAAGGGATTTTAATATATCCCCTTATTTACCTACTACTACTTTTGCATGCCTGATGAGTTTATCATTCAGGTAATATCCTTTTTCTACTTCATCTATTACTTTGCCTACCATCTCTTCATTAGGTGCAGGTATTTCTGTTATTGCTTCGTGCAGGTCAGCATCGAAGGGCTGGCCTACACTTTCCATAGCTTTTAGGCCCTTTTGTTGCAAAGTCGCTTTCAATTTATTGAAAACCAAAGCAATACCTTCTTTTAGTATATTGATATCCGTAATTGTTTCTAACTGTTTTTCTGCCCGTTCAGTATCATCTACCACTACCAGCAGCGATTGGATAATATCTTTCCCCGCTGTCATTGCCAGTTCAACACGCTCTTTAGCATTGCGTTTCCTGAAATTGTCAAATTCAGCTACCAGGCGCAAATATTTGTCTTTTGCGTCTGCGAGTTCGGTCTTCAGCTTTTCAGAGTCATCATCCTCGTCAATAGTATCATCCAGGTGCTGCATACCATTTACACTGTCATCGGTATTTAACCCTTGTGCCAATGCTTCTTCCATTTCGTTATTTAATGACGTGTTGTCGGTATTTTCATGCTCCATTTGCTCTTTATCTGTAGTATTATCGCTCATAGACTTTCTTTTTTTGAAAAACATTCTGCAAAACTACTGTCAATTTTTTTGCCAGTTTGATATTTTGGGACAAAATGTCGTGATATGCTATCTTTATTAGACAAAAGGTACTTTTACACATCATGAAAAACGCAATATCAGCCATAGCAATATCATTAGCAATTATTATCGGGGGGTGGATACTTAGCAGGGCGTATACTTATAAATTTAAAACAAGGAATACGGTGAGCGTTGTGGGTAGTTCAGAGTACAATTTCACGGCCGATCTGATAGTTTGGTCAGCCACCTTTACGCGTACATCCTTCGAATTGAAAGATGCTTATAGCAGCCTGAAGTCTGATGTGCAGCAAATAAAGGCATACTTAAACAGCCATGGTATTTCTGAAAATGAGGTTATCTTCTCTTCTATCGTCATCGACAAGCAGTATAATTACCAGTACGATGTTAATGGCCGACAAACAGCTACTACGTTCAACGGCTACCAGCTAAGGCAAAATGTAAAGATCGAGTCGAAAAATATCGATAAGGTTGAAAAAATATCAAGAGAAATAACTGAATTATTGCAGTCGGGTATCGAGTTGAGCTCGCAAGAGCCATTCTATTATTACACTAAGCTTTCCAGTCTTAAAATTGATCTTTTGGCAAAAGCTGCAGCTGATGCATACAACCGGGCCAATACCATTGCCGAAAACGGACATAGCGATTTGGGCAGGTTAAGAAAAGCATCGATGGGGGTATTCCAGATTACCGGACAACATAGCAATGAAGACTACAGCTATGGCGGAGCCTTTAATACTACCAGCAAAAACAAAACAGCCACTATTACCGTAAGGCTGGAGTATGAGCTTGAATAGTTATCTCACAATTACCATTTTATCCCTAAACTGGTTGCAGGAATAGGTGCTGGCGGGTGCTGCGCGGTATTTAAATTTTGTGTTGGAGTAGGTAAAGGTGAACTTATATTTCCATCCTTGCCTTAGTTCGTACCTGTAAAAAGGATCGTCGCCAAACTGGAACATATATTCCTCACCCGGCCTAAGCTCTACATATTCCGGGTATCGGTATTGTTTTGCGAAATCTATTTTGCGCAAAGTACGAACAGGTGTGCCATTATGGTTAAAAACCAGGAAGCCGAAGCAGGAAGAGTTAATATATACCCGTTCCTTACAATTGTTCTTAAAGGCGAAGCTGTAGTTGATATAATCTTCAAATCGTAGTGTGTCTTGCGATGTAACATCCATATTCACACATTCGCATAGCTGGTTTACTTTTACCACTTTCACTATATCGGTTTTCGGTATGTCTTTTAGCAGCTCCTTTTTTTGCCTGCCGTTGCTAATCACTATTACGGTATCTATGCGCCTGGGTATAGTAGCAGGTACGGGTGGTTTGGCGGGCTTATTGTCAACATAAATAATTGTATCTGCTTTCCGTGCGGGCGTCTTATCTGTTTCAGCCAATGGCTTTGTACTAACTGGCTTCCCGGTTTTAGCATCAATAATTATTATGGTATCTGCAAGGCGTGCTGTTTTTTCAGCTGCCTCTTGTTTGGGTGTGGATACCTTCTTTTTTGTTTGCGCATAGCCGTATTGCATGTTGCATGCACATGTTGCTAAAACTAACACAATTGCTTTGTAAAAGGATGCCCTCAATTCTTATTTGCAGGTAAACTACCAAGTTAAGAAACAAAACGCATGTTTTAGGTTTAGTTAAACTGTATAGCTATTTTTTTAACCGTTTCAGGCCTTCAGCAGGTTCCTTATAGTCTTTGGCAAATACCAATGCTTGCTCATAGTCTTTTATAGCTTCCGGTTTATTGCCCATTAGCTCGCTGCATAAGCCTCTGTTGTAGTATGCTTCAGCAGCATCGGGCTGTAGTTGTGTTACCAGGTCAAACTGGCGCTTGGCTTTTTCCAATGAATCTTGCTGCAATAAAATATATCCCATGTTCAGGTAGGCGTCAGAGTAATCTCTGTCAATAAGTATAACCCTGGTATATGCTTGCTTGGCCGTTTCATAATCGTTCATATTCTGGTAAAACACACCTTTGGCAAACAAAGGGAAAACATCGTTGCTATCAAGCTTATAAGCATTATCAAAATATTGCAATGCCAGCACGTCTTTTTTCATGCTGTACATAAGCCCCAGTTGTACTACTGCATCTCTGTAGTCGGGTGCTACCTGCACAGCTGTTTGAAAGCTGGATATAGCTCTCGATGTATCTTTCAGGTCCTTATATATCATGCCTTTCAGAAAGTAGCCTTCAGGGTTGTACACATCTTGTCTTAAAACTGTATTTATCTCAGCGAAAGCTTTGGTGTAATCTTTGGTATAGAAGAAAAGCTTGGCCAGCTTTAAATGTGCAGAAGCGTCTTTAGGGTTTAGTTTTATAGCATGTTCTATCCAGGGTAATGAGCCTGCAATATCTTTATGTTCAAACATCAGGTCGCCTATAGCACTGAAATATTGCGCCTTAGATGAATCGAGCGAAACAGCTTTTTTAAAATCGTTCAATGCAAGCGAATCCAGCTCCAGGCTATGCAGTGCGCGCCCGCGCTTATAATACAAACCTGCATCGTCAGGGTTTTTCCCTATCTCTGCGGTTAGCTCTTTCAATGCAGGGTGTTCAAATACCTTATCCGTATTTTTTGATTCGTTGTTTTTACAGGCAATAACAGAAACAACTAGCAGCAACGGCAGTAACTTGATCCAAAGGCTTTTCATGGGTGCAAACTTACTCAAATAGCCAATAAACGCCAATGCGTTTTGTCACGGCAATCCCAATCTTCAGCTAGTAAGCCCGTTCACCAAAACGGTAGTAGAATGAAAGGTGCAATATTGGGGTTATCATATTCCCTTTAGGCCCTACCTGTACGTTTATTCCCGGTGCCAATATGCTCGATATGCCGGCATTTATAGTGCCTGTAGTATTGGGGAAATAGGTATAGCCCAGCCTTCCGCCCAATCCGCAATAAACAGGTTTAGTGCCTGATATATGCGTTACAAACTCACCGCTGATATTTACAGCTGGCAGCCAGCCGCCTATTACCTGCTTTGTATCGCCTGTATATCCGCTATTATTGCCTTTAATAGCTACAGAAACACCTTCCGATTCATAATATATAGCGCCCAACCCCATGCCGTAATGCAAGGCTCTTTTGTCATCAAAATTATACACTAGCCGGGCACTAAGGTCAGCTTGAAATTGCAGAAAATACATTTGTACTACCAGGTTATCAAATTTCGCTACCGGCAACTCACTGCCGCCGATGCTTATGTTTAGTTGCGGGTAGAAACTTAGGTTGGCCGGCATGTACCGCATTATATATTCTGCATGAAAGCTTGGCGACGCGTGGTGATTACTACCTACATACTGATTATAGATTAGCGGTGCTCCAATAGCGGGCCCGCCACCTATATCCCACTGTTGTGCAAAGGTTGCATGTGTCAGTATCAACAGGCAAATTGTATGGAACAGTTTCATCAATATTTTGTAAAAGTATCAATTAGCCTACTATAACGTTTTTAATGGGTGGCCTGGTATGCAAACAGGCTGCCTGATGGCAGCCTGTTTTTTTTAAATAGCTAAAGATTAGTCACCTTCGGTAACTGAAAGATTATAGCTGAGTGTTGCGCCATCTTGTGCAATTACATAAGGAGCCCCACCTTTTACATCTTGCGCGATCCTTGGATCAAAACCATCTCCCAATAGATAATATTTACCTTTT
>CBFGNI010000003.1:0-39682 GCA_965650105.1 uncultured bacterium
AGCAGGGAGCATTGTAACAGTGACGTGGGAAGTGGCCAATACCGATATTGCACCCGTAAATACTGCTGAAGTTGATGTTTACTTATCTGTAGATGGCGGGCATACTTATCCTTATATACTGGCTAGTGGCATTGCTAATACCGGCAGCGCTGAGTTGACAGTGCCAGCTGTAGTAACTGACAGCGCCCGTGTAAAAGTAAAAGGAGCAGGCAATGTGTTTTTTGATATCAGCAATCAGAATTTTTACATCAATACCTGGCCGGCTAATGTTGCCACAATAGGCAATGATAACGGCATTACGTTATATCCGGTACCGGCAAGCGATGTATTGAATATTGATTATAAAATGAAAGATGGCGCTGCAGTAGTAGTGATAAACGCATTGGGACAGCAAGTATGGAAAGGGAGTGTAACTAATAAAATGCAAGTGCCTGTGCAAAACTGGGCAAAGGGTGTATATAATATTCGTTTTTTAAATAAGGATAATAAGCAAGTTGGTGCCAAGCAGTTTGTGGTACAGTAAGCAATACATATTTTAAAAGAAAGAGGGCGGAATTATCTTCCGCCCTCTTTAGTATTTCAGCTCTTCTATAAGATAGCGCCCGGTGTGGCTTTCTTTTATTTTGGCTATTTGTTCAGGTGTGCCTGCGCCTACTACCGTACCACCGCCACCGCCACCCTCAGGGCCCATATCTATAACATAGTCGGCTACTTTTACTACATCAAGATTATGCTCAATTACTAAAACTGTATTACCCCTGTCGGCAAGACGGTTGAGTACTGCTAATAAGTGTTTGATGTCTTCAAAGTGAAGGCCGGTTGTTGGTTCATCCAGTATGTATATGGTTTGCCCGGTATCACGTTTCGATAATTCTGTGGCCAGCTTCACCCTTTGCGCTTCACCACCACTTAGCGTAACAGCACTTTGGCCAAGTGTTATGTAGCCCAGGCCGACATCTTGCAGCGTTTTTATTTTGCGGTGCAAGTATGGTACGTTTATAAAAAACTCAACGGCTTCATCAACAGTCATGTTCAGCACATCCGATATCGATTTGCCTTTGTAGCGAATCTCCAATGTCTCGCGGTTGTAACGTTTGCCGCTGCAAGTATCGCAGGGCACATATACGTCGGGCAGGAAGTTCATTTCTATAACCCGCATACCGCCACCCTGGCATTCTTCACAGCGACCACCTTTTACATTGAAAGAAAAACGGCCTGCGTTGTAGCCGCGTATCTTGGCTTCCGGTACTTGTGAAAATAATTGGCGTATCTCATTGAAGAAACCGCAGTATGTAGCAGGGTTACTACGAGGTGTTCGGCCAATAGGACTTTGGTCAATTTCGATTACTTTATCAATAGCCTCCAAACCGTCAACTGATTTATAAGGCATGGGTGTTTGCTTGAAATTGTGGTAGCAATGCTTACCTAAAATAGGGTAGAGTGTTTCATTGATAAGCGTACTCTTACCACTACCCGATACACCACTTACACAAATGAATGTGCCTAATGGTAGCGTGACAGAAACATTCTTAAGATTGTTACCCGTTGCACCTTTCAGTACCAGCTTTTTGCCATTGCCTTTGCGGTGCTCTGTGGGTACTTCTATTTTTAACTCGTGATTTAAGTAGCCGGCAGTAGTCGTATGTTGTTTGATGACTTCCTGCGGTGTGCCCTGGCTTACAATTCGGCCGCCATGTACCCCTGCCGCAGGGCCAATGTCAATAAGGTGATCGGCTGCCATCATGATGTCTTTGTCGTGTTCTACTACTAAGACACTGTTGCCGCCATCGCGCAGGCTTTTGAGTGCCTGTATCAGTTTGTGGTTATCGCGCTGGTGCAGGCCGATGCTAGGCTCATCTAATATATAAGTGATGCCTGTAAGTTGCGAGCCAATTTGGGTAGCCAGCCGGATACGTTGTGATTCGCCACCACTTAAGGTGCGGGTAGGGCGGTCGATAGTGAGATAATGCAAGCCAACGTCCAGTAAAAAGTGCAGGCGGTCGCGTATCTCTTTAATAATGTCTTTGGCTATTACGTTCTGTTTTTTGTTCAGCCTTTTTTCAATGCCTACAAACCAATCGCTTAATGATTGTAGTGACTTATTAGATAGCTCGGCAATATTTGCGTTATCAAGTTTGAACCAAAGGCTTTCTTTTCTTAGCCTTGCCCCATTGCATTCGGGGCAGGTGCTTAATTGCATATAAGATTCTGCCCAATCACGTATAGCTTCAGATGAGGTTTCGTTGAACCAGCGCAAAACCATGTTAACGATACCTTCGTAGCTGTGTTGTGCTACATGTTCGGTATAGTCTTCTGATTCGTCGCTTACGTAAGTAGTTAATCCCTCCTCATTGCCATATAGCAATAAGTTGAGCTGTTTTTCTGGTATATCTTTGATCGGAGTGTTGAGTGGTATCTTATTTTTCTTAGCCAATATCATGGCTTGCTGATAGCTCCATGCATCGCGCTCGCCTCCAAGTGGGGCTATGCCACCATCATTAATAGTTTTAGCAGGGTCGGGTATTACCTCACTCATGTTCACCAGATAAATGCTACCTAAGCCTTTGCACTTTGGGCATGCCCCATAAGGTGAGTTGAAGGAAAACGTATTAGGTGAGGGTTCTTCATAAGAAAGCCCTGTGTCGGCACACATTAGCTGCTTACTGTATTGCGATAAGGTGTTCTTATCCGCATCGAGTACAAACATTAGTTCTTTGCCAACCTGCAGCGACTTTTGAATGCTTTGACTAAGGCGGGCTTTAGCATCATCTTGTACAATAAGCCGATCAACCACCAGTTCAATATCGTGTATCTTATACCTGTCGAGCTGCATGCGCTCTTTCAGGTCTTGTATCTCACCATCAACGCGCACTTTAAGGTAACCTTGCTTGCGGAGCTGTTCAAACAACTCACGGTAATGCCCTTTACGTCCACGTACTATGGGCGCCAGTAAAACAATCCGTTTTCCTGCATAATGTTCTTCAAGGTGGGCAATAATCTCCTCTTCGCTGAAGCGGGCCATTTTTTTACCTGTATTATAAGAATAGGCTTCTGCTACGCGTGCATATAGCAGGCGCATAAAATCATATACCTCAGTTACGGTACCTACTGTGGAACGTGGATTACGGTTGGTGGTTTTTTGTTCTATTGAAATAACAGGCGAGAGCCCCGTGATCTTATCTACATCGGGTCGGTCGAGATCGCCCATAAATTGGCGGGCATAAGCGGCAAAACTCTCCATATAGCGGCGCTGCCCTTCAGCAAAAATGGTATCGAAAGCCAGTGATGATTTACCACTGCCACTGATACCTGTTATTACTACCAGCTTATTTTTGGGAATACTTACGTCTATATTCTTAAGATTATGTACCCGTGCACCTAAAACTTCTATATTACTACTACTTTCTGCGGTACTTGTATTTTTCTTCATGTTGACTCCTGAACTGCAATTTAAATGAAATGATGCAGTACAAATGAAAATTTAAACCTGGCTAATGTTTCCTTTGTATTACATATTCAACAAGCTCTTCCATAGCATCGCGGGCAGCAGATGGCGGATATTGCAATAATATTTGCTTTGCCTCCTGCTGATACTCCTTCATTTTTTCCTTTGCATAATCTATACCACCAGTACTTTTTACAAAATCAATTACCTCTTTCACTTTTGCTTTGTTCGTGTTTTGATTTTTAATAATATAGATTATTCTCTTTTTTGTTTGGTTATCAGTGTTTTGCAGGGCATATATTAAAGGCAAGGTCATTTTCTTTTCCTTTATATCGATACCGGTAGGTTTGCCTATATCCTCTTCGCCATAGTCGAAGAGGTCATCCATTATCTGAAATGCGATGCCCAGTTTTTCACCTAAAAGCCTGAATGTTTCCGATTCTTCGCTATTTGAATGAGCTGAATAAGCGCCTGCTGCACAAGCAGCAGATAAAAGTGATGCTGTTTTTGCCCGAATAATCTCAAAATAGACATCTTCTTTAATGTCAAGTTTACGAGCTTTTTCCATTTGCAGCAATTCACCTTCACTCATTTCCTTTACAGCACGCGATGTTATTTTTAATATTTGATAATCATCGTGTTGTAAAGACAGTAATAACCCCTTAGATAGCAGATAGTCGCCCACCAGCACAGCTATCTTGTTTTTCCACAAAGCATTGATTGAGAAAAAATTTCTACGAATCATGGAGTTATCTACCACATCATCGTGTACTAAAGTGGCAGTATGTAATAATTCTATAAGCGATGCAGCGCGATAAGTTGCTTCATTTATTTCGCCTGCTATCTTAGCTGAAAGGAATACAAACATAGGGCGCATTTGTTTGCCTTTCCGGCGAATAATAAAGCGCATAATGCTGTCTAGTAAAGCGTTTGAGCCTTTTACGCTTTCGGCAAATTTCTTCTCGAATATGGATAGCTCGGAGCCTATTACCTGCTTAACAAGTTGCATTAAAGTGTGTGGGAATGAGCTTGACTAATATGAATGCAATTACTGAGTGTTAAAGGTAGAACAAATTTTCTGGCATAAAACTTGAATATCCTTGTTTGCAAAAGACAAAAAAAGATTTATATTTTTGTTCTTTTCACAGGGGAAATATACCTTTGTTCGAAATATTTAATAATTTAACCAAAATTGTTTAAATAAACAAATCTGTTATGGTCAACAAAAAGTACCTATTGCTAGCTGGTATATGCTCAACAATGGCATTGCAACCAGCCTTTGCACAAGAAAGCGGATCTTCAGGGGCACAGTGGTCAGGTCGCGATATGACTTATCGCGGTCAGAGCTACGATGTTCTGGATTCAAGCTATGTGCCAAAATCGAGAATGGCTCAACACCGTAAGTATCTGAACCATCAATACGCATTCCCTGCTAAACCAAGCAACATGTGGGAAATAGGCGTAGGTGGCGGTTTGTATAACATTGCCGGTGATGTTCCTACCCTTTTCTTATGGCAAAAAGGTGGATACGGTTTCCACGCACATGTACGTAAGGCTTGGGGATATACGCTATCTACTCGTCTGCAATACATATATGGTGTTGCTATGGGCTTAGATCGCACAGCTGTAGATCAAAACTTTGTACAAAAAGAACAAGTATGGAGTGGCGAAACAAATGGTTTTGATTATACCAAAGCAGCTGCACCTAATAATACAGTAGCAAGAAACTACAGGACTGAAGCTCACTCGCTGAACTTTGACCTGATGGCTTCTACTAATAACATCCGCTTCCATAAAGCTAAGATCTCTACATCACTTTACGGTTTTGTAGGTTTGGGTGCTACTGCATGGAAAACTCGTGTTAACGCTGTAAATGATGTTACAGGTAATTATGATCCATATCCGTTTCAATCAATTGCTGAAACAGGTGGTATTGCTTTAACAAGAGCAAACGCTTCTGACATCCGTAAAAACCTGCAAGATGGTATGGATGATACTTATGAATCAAATGCATGGACTGATAACTACGCTGCTGAACACGCTACTATTCTAGATGATAAGCTTGTTGCTTTCACTCCAAGTGTAGGTGTTGGTGCGCAATTCCGCCTGAGCAAACGCGTAAATCTTCAAATTGAAGACCGTTACTCAATGGCTGTAGGTGAAGATATGTTAGATGGTCACCGTTTTAGGTCTGGTGGACAAATTACACCTAGCACTGATGGTATCAACTACTTGTCTTTAGGTCTTAACTTCAACTTAGGTAATGCACGTAAAAATGTTGAGCCTCTGTACTGGGTTAATCCACTTGACCATGCTTATAACGAACTTAGCTACCCACGTCACATGATCCTTCCTGATCCGGTTCTGCCTGATGCAGACGGTGATGGTGTAACTGATCAATTCGACAAATGTCCTGGTACTGCTGCCGGTATAGCTGTAGATGCTCACGGTTGCCCAATGGATACTGATGGTGACGGTGTACCTGATGATCGTGATAAACAACTGATCACTCCTACAGAATGTCAACCAGTTGATGCTGATGGTGTTGGTAAATGCCCTTGTCCAGAAGGTTGTGGTACTGTTTCATCTGCTTGTGGCAACATTATGGCAGGTAGCATATCATTCTCTGGTAGCTCAGCTAAATTGAACGCTGCTTCTTCTGCTCAGCTTTCTACTTTAGCTGCCCAAATGCAAGCTAACCCAACATGTAAAGTTGTTATCATAGGTGCTGGTAATGCTAGCAAAATGCAACAACAACGTTCATGGGAACGCGTTAATTCAATCATTGAACAAATGAGCGAAAAGAATGGTATCGATCGTAACCGCTTTATCTTCCAATATGGCCAAGCTGGTGATGCAAACTCTGTTATGTATCGTTCTGCAATGCCTGGTGAAGAAGGTCCGGCTAACGTTCCTCCTCCATTCCCTAATCTGAAATAAACTTATCAGATATATTGAAAAAGCCCCGCGTTATGCGGGGCTTTTCTTTTACTGGAATATTTTATGCTTAAAATTTGGGTTGATTAGTTATGGTACCTTATTAACCCTTCGAGAGGGCTTTTTTCTATGGTACCTAATTCAAGCTCATATTGGCCACACATCCCTTTAATGACATCTTTAAACTCATAAGCCACAGAGCCGGTGAAATGGATAGGAAGACTCCAGCTTTTTCTCAGCTTGAGTATATGATGCTGGAAAAAGTCGCTTAAACAGTCTTCAAGTATGTTTTCAACCATGAAATGGCCTCTGTTGTGTTTTAATAAGGTTACAAAACCAGCCAGGTAACGGTTTGGGAATTGGTTTTTATATAAGGTGCGTATAATTTCTTGTAAGTCGTTTCCGAATCTTTGCTCAAAATCCATTCGTAGTTCATCGTCAAAAGTATTGTAGGCATAATACTGTAGTACACGTTTACCTAAATGGTTGCCGCTACCTTCGTCGCCGGCAATAAACCCCAGTGACGGTAATTTTTCTTTTATTTTCTTTCCATCATAATAACAAGCATTGCTACCTGTACCCAGAATGCATACAATGCCTTTGTTGTTGCCTGCTAAGCCTCTTGATGCAGCTAACATATCGCAGGCTACCTCTATTTTTGTTTGCTTGAACCTGGCAGAAAGGATTTTTTTTACCAATTGTTTACTGGTTGTATTACCAAGGCCTGCGCCATAATAGTACAAATCACTGACAGGTTTGCCAGATATATTCCAGTTCAGTTCATCGTTTACTACAGCTTCAATTTCTTTTTGCGTCTGAAGGTTAGGGTTGATACCTGTTGTTTGGTGATGGCTTGGTTTTTTACCTTTTTGAAGGTAGCACCAATCTGTTTTTGTAGATCCACTCTCCGCCAAAAGTAAAGCCATAAGGAAGTAGTTTGTTTACAAATTTGCACAGACCAGGAAGATTTTCCTAATGCTATGAAAATATTTCTTTTTGTGCTTTATTACTTTATTATTTAATGATTAAATGCTGCTAACTTTGCGGTCACTTTTTCAAAGAAATGGACGATAAAAAACCCGGTAAGCTCAATGTATGGATGCCCCTGTTGTTTGCATTTATATTGATCTTTGGCATGATACTGGGATTTAACTTAAGGGATACACTACGTAATAAACGAGATATACAGACGCTTGAACGCAATGACAGGCTTGAGCAGATAATAGATCTGGTAGATGCTAAATACGTAGATAGTATAAAAAAAGATGCTTTGTATGAAGATGCTATTACGGGTATTCTGAGCCATCTTGATCCGCATACGGTATATATACCTGCCAATGAGTATGATGAAATGAATGAGGAACTGGATGGTAGTTTCTTTGGTATCGGTGTAGAGTTTTCAATAGTAAGGGATACTATCCAAGTAACATCAGTAATAAACGAAGGGCCGGCAAACATGGCTGGAGTAGAGGTGGGCGACCAATTAATAAAAGTTGGAGATAGTGTGGTGGCGGGTAAGAACATTACTTCTGAGCGTATCATTAAAATGCTGAAAGGGAAACAATATAGTAAAGTATATGTGACCCTTCTGCAGCCTTTAGATAATAAAACCAAAACAGTACAAATAAAACGCGATGTTGTACCTGTATATAGTGTGATAGCAGATATAATGCTGGATAGTGTAACAGGCTATATCAGGATTAATAAATTTGGTGCTAACACATACAACGAATTCATGAAGGCCTTTAAGGTACTTAGGGGTAAAGGCATGGAAATGCTTATTGTTGATTTGAGGCAAAATGCCGGTGGGTATTTAAATGCTGCTACAGAAATTTTGGACGAATTATTGGATGACAACAAGCTATTAGTTTATACTCAAGGAAAAAATTCACCACGCAAAGAATATAAAGCTGAGAAAAAGGGGATTTTTGAAAAGGGAAGACTTGCAGTTTTAATAGATGAAAGTTCAGCCTCTGCAAGTGAAATATTAGCGGGTGCTATACAAGATTGGGATAGGGGTGTAATAGTGGGGCGCAGAAGTTATGGCAAAGGACTAGTACAAGAACAGTATGACATGGATAATGGCGCAGGGCTGCGACTAACCACAGCAAAATATTACACACCTTCAGGCCGAAGTATTCAACGCTCTTTTGCCAAAGGCAGGGATGCCTACGAAAATGATTTTGCAAAAAGATTTGAAAGCGGAGAGCTTATAGGCAATGATACTACACACCTAAGCGATACTACGAAATATTATACTTCTAATAAACGTGTAATGTATGCAGGCGGAGGCATAAAGCCAGATATATATGTGCCTTATGATACCGCAAAATTATCTAATGCACTGCTGAATATCGTGTACACCGATGAAATGAAGAATGAGGTGTGGGATTATTATATGAAGCACAGAGCCGATTTGCTTAAATATAAATCGATAAAGGATTTTAATGCCCGATACAATGCTGATAGCCTGGTGATAGAATATATAAAAGTGCTGCGGCCAGTAGAGAAAAAGATAGCGGCAAAAATACTTTCAGTACCATTCAACAAAAATTACCTTAAACTGCAAATGCAGGCGCAGCTGGCCAGGATATTATTTGGTAATAATGGTTATTACACAATAGCCGTACAAGATGACAACGCAGTGAAAACAGCCATTAAGGTATTACACAGCGACACTTATCTAAAAGCTATAGGAAGGTAAGTTATCCATCCACTTTATATTAGTTTGTATAGTTGCGTCAGCACAATAAGTTTGATGTCCGTTCGTGAGTACCCAATAGCTGCATTGCATTTTATTTTGATAGTTCAATAGCTGATGCAATGTGTTTTCAGTCAACGGTACATCCGGTGCTTTACACTCGATAAGCATCCAGGGGGTATGGTTATCCCTGCTATAGACAACAATGTCAAAACGTTTAGCTAAGCCTTCTACTATTATTTTTTTCTCTACTGATATTAAACTTACGGGGTAGGCCAGATGCGTAATGAGATAATTGATCATACATTGCCTGACATGTTCTTCTGGTGTTAATACCAGCCATTTTTTCCTGACAAGGTCAAATACATAAATTTTACCGTCTTGATTTTTGAGTTGAAGCTGTATTGAAGAGAAGTTGATATTAACCATACGACATTGTAAAATAAACGAAATAATAATAGACTGTTGGTGATTTGACAGAGAAACGATTGGCTGCAAATTCTTAACTTTAATAAGACAATGAAGACAAAACAGGACATAGTAGAGAACTGGCTGCCGAGATATACAGGGCAAAAGCTGGATAACTTTGGGAAGTATATTATTCTATGCAATTTCAGCAATTATGTAACCCAGTTTGCGGAAATGCATGATGTAGAGGTGGCAGGAATAGATAAACCTATGTTATGCGCTACCGCCGAAGGGATAACTATAATTAATTTTGGTATGGGTAGTGCCAGCGCAGCCACTATTATGGATCTGCTATCGGCTATAGAACCTAAAGCCGTGCTTTTTTTAGGAAAATGCGGTGCCTTGAAAAAGAAAATAGATGTAGGAGATTTTATTTTGCCAATAGCCGCTATAAGAGGGGAAGGTACAAGCGGCGACTATTTCCCCACAGAAGTTCCCGCTTTGCCGGCATTTGCCCTCCAAAAAGCAATTTCAACAACTATACGTGATAATTCTTTCGACTACTGGACTGGAACTGTATATACTACGAACCGCAGAATATGGGAACATGATGATGATTTCAAGGACTACTTGAAGCGCATCAGGGCTATGGCCATTGATATGGAAACAGCTACTATATTTTCTGTTGGTTTCTTTAATAAAATACCTACCGGCGCGCTGCTGTTGGTGTCAGACCAACCAATGACACCTGAAGGCGTAAAAACTGCAGAAGGTGATGTAGCGGTTACTAAAAAATATGTGAACAGGCACCTGGAAATGGGTATAGGTTCACTAAAGCAATTAATAAACAAAGGGCTTACTGTAAAACATCTGAAGTTTTGATAAATGATAATACTTTGATATTATCTGTTGATAATTTATCCATTTCTTTCGGAGATAAAGAACCTTATAAAGCTGTTGACAATATTTCTTTTTCGATTAAGGAAGGTGAAACACTGGCTATTGTAGGTGAAAGTGGCTCCGGCAAATCACTTACAGCATTATCCGTAATGGGTTTGTTGCCTAATAACGCATACGTTTCGGGCAGTATTCTCTTTAATAATTCAGTTGAGGAAATTAATTTAATTGGGCTAGGAAGCCGCGCATGGCAGCATGTAAGAGGCAGGGAAATCAGTATGGTTTTTCAAGAGCCTATGAGTGCCCTGAATCCTGTAATGAGTGTAGGTGAACAACTTAGGGAATGCATATTACTGCATCAGGAAATAAGCCCTAGAGAGGCATATATCCAGGCTATAGAATGGCTGGACCAGGTTAAGCTACCCGACCCAAATAAAATATATAACAGATATCCGCATCAGCTTTCAGGCGGGCAAAAGCAACGGGTAGTAATAGCTATGGCTATGTGTAACAGGCCTAAGCTATTAATTGCTGATGAGCCAACAACGGCACTGGATGTAACAGTACAAAAAGAAATAGTGCAACTGATGCATAGCCTGCAACAACAATACAACATGGCTATGGTATTTATTACGCACGATCTGTCGCTGGCAGCTACAATTGCTAATAACATTTTAGTGATGTATAAAGGGCGTATTGTTGAAGCAGGGGATGTTAGGCAAGTTTTATCAGTGCCTTCACAAGCTTATACAAAGGCGTTGATAGCATGTAAACCAAAACCCAATCAAAAAGGTAAAATATTGCCAGTTGTTGCAGACTATTTTTCAAACAATGTAACAGAAAAATCACTTCCGGTATGTAACGATGTTTCCGAAAAACTTTTAGAAGTAAATGATCTCAAAATTTGGTTTGAAAATGAGCGCAACCTATGGGGAAAAGTAAAGTCATATTTTAAGGCAGTAAACAACGTTTCATTTACACTGAATAAAGGTGAAACGCTTGGCCTTGTTGGTGAAAGCGGTTGTGGAAAGAGTACAATAAGCCGTAGCTTGATGGGACTGCTACCTATACAAGAAGGACAAATATTATTTGAAGGTAAAG
The DNA here is from genome assembly GCA_965650105.1 of uncultured bacterium. Lineage (GTDB taxonomy): Bacteria > Bacteroidota > Bacteroidia > Chitinophagales > Chitinophagaceae > Polluticoccus. Next base: position 11,490 of record CBFGNI010000003.1, read on the forward strand.
ATCTTGCAAAAATATCTTTACAAGAATGGAATACTGTAAGGAAAGATATTCAAATGATCTTCCAGGATCCTTATGCATCTCTAAATCCCAGGATGATGATAGGTGATATTCTTGCCGAGCCATTGCGTAAGCATAATATAGTACAGGGAAAAGATGTAGAAGGTGAAGTTGCCAGGTTACTTGCTATGGTGCACTTACCCGAAGATGCGGCAAAACGTTACCCACACCAGTTCTCGGGCGGGCAGAGGCAAAGAATAGGCATAGCAAGAGCCTTAAGCGTACGCCCGAAATTATTAATATGCGATGAGAGTGTTTCTGCACTTGATGTAAGTGTACAAGCACAAATACTTAACCTGCTGAAGGAACTTCAATATAAATTGGGGTTATCATATCTATTTGTTTCGCACGACCTTTCCGTTGTATATTATATGAGCGATAGGGTAATGGTGATGGAAAAAGGAGAAATTATAGAAAAAGGAAATGCGAAAGATGTCTTGCAACACCCTTCGCATCCTTATACCCGGAAGCTTGTAGAAGCTGTGCCGGAAAATCTATTTTAATTATTTTTTATCACCCTTTTCTGCAACTATTTTATCCCTGTTTTGTTGCTCTTTCATTATTTTATCAATGTGTGGGGTTACGAGCTTGTCAATTTCATCAACAGAGATATTTAAGGCTTCAGGGTTTTGAGCTAATGCCAGCCATGGTTTAGGTGAGCCAAACGGGTAATTCCCAAATACTATAACAGGTGTGCCTTTTGCCAGCAGTGTTTGTTCGTCTTTTTGTATCCATTGTTCAGCCCAATCGTACAGGTATTTCGCATCGGGTTCAAACAGACGCAGACACGAATGTGATGCAGGATATCCCGGCATTTCGTATTGGTGCCAGCCTACACCGCCCTGATTAGCAATGTTGAAATTCCATTTCAGTATCCACTCATCATCAACAGTACTGCGGGTTTCTTCTGCTTTCCAATTAGTGAAAAATAGCCCTGTGGGTGTTTGTGCATTTTCCCGTCCCATATTTGTTGGTCCCCATTTTACAAGGTGGCCATTTTCATAAGCGCCCCATGCTTGTGCAGGATAAGAGAAGAAAATTATTTTATGAATATCTTTTATAGAGCGGACATTGTAAGGGAAAATAGAGTATTCCATTAAATTGGTACTAGCATCGGTAGGTATAATTATTGAGTCAGCTTTTAGCACATTGCTTATATCTACCCTGTTGAGCGCTAATATTACCTGGCGCTGCTGTTCGTTATACTTTGTTTTGAAACTGTCAATACCCATTTGCTTTACTGATGCAAGTTGATATTGCGTTTTAACATGTTTTACTTCTTGCTCTTTCCATTCTGGTACTGTTTGTTGCTGTTGCACAGTAGTATCGCAAGCAGTAAATGCCATTGCGAAAAGTGAAGCAACATATACATAGTTTTTCATTGTAGTGCTTTAGTTGCTTACTACAAGAAAATTCATGCCACCCCAAGTCGGTATGTACTGTACATTAATGGGTTATAACGAGTTTTCGGGATAACGTTTTACCTCCGCCAGTTACATAAATAAAGTATAGGCCATTTACAACATCATTTGTGTTGATATTGATAGTAGAACTGACTCCTGTATGTGTAAAATTGTATTGATGCACTAATTGGCCCGTTATACTACGCATACTGATCTTGTAATCGCCAACCGGCATAAAGTCAAGATATATTTTAAAGTTTTGGGATGCCGGGTTGGGGAAGAGACGGATGCCTTCTGGGATGCCTGAAAAAGATTGAAGTGTAAGATCGGTTGGATTATTTGTGTATGGAAAATCTTTTGAAAACATAGTGCTTCGACATACGTTCATGCCATTCATTGCCGCGATTCGTATGTTATAACTATTGTTTTGTAACATAGTAGAGCTGAGTTGTAAAATGGTATCGGATGTTATACGCTCCATCATTATAGTGCCGCTTGCTTTTTGCAGTACTCTTACATAATATGTTTCAGCACCTTCTACTTTATTCCAGATGGCATACATTAAATTCTCATGAATACTATCAGCGGGATATAAGACAGTAGGTGCTTTGAAATCTTTGTAAGTAGGCGCTACATTTAAAGTCATCCCCGAATAATCACTTTCTATGGTATTTTTCATCCATGCAGTTTGCATATCGCTAAATCGCTTCATGCAATTGTCGGCAGCATAAGACATATAAAGCGAACTATCAGGATGATAGCGATCTCCATTTGCATCTACTCTGGTTCCTTTATAGGGGCAAGTCCACCGTTCGGCTAAGTAGTCGGCTTCTGTATCGCAAAAGCCATCTCCTGCTGTGGTGCAGTTAGCTCCCGTGCCGCGTGTTACTTTTTCGGGGTTCGTAGGTGTGTCTCCATCTTCCCAGCCATAGAAGGTATGGGGCAAACCCAGGAAGTGGCCAAGTTCATGTGTAAGCGTTGTAGAATTGGTACCTGCGCACTGATTTTTTATAGTTACTGCACGGCCGGACGGTAAATAATACCCACAAGTTCCATCCGGATCTTTTACGAAATATACATTTACAGCTTCAGGTACATTATTCTCACGCATCATTTGCGAGCCGACAGATGCCGTATGTGTATAATAATTTGAATTATTTATATAAGTAACCGGCCATTTAATATAAAAGCTAATACCTGTTTCTTCATAACGAGGATTAAGACGACACAGCATTTTAAGCAGGTTATCCAAACTGATGTAGCCATCCCCGTTATCTTCGCCCACTATATGTATGGATAGAGGAAGTGTATCTTGTATTGCGGTGCGTTTCATAGCCGCAATTGCTTGACTATTGGAATAGATACGCGATACTTCACTACTTGGTGTTTTTGTTCCGCAACCAAAAACATTTAGATCTGCATTTTGCGCATATAGCTGTTGGGTAACAACTATAGTGAGAATAAATACCAGAATATGTTTGGATAAATGTATCATGGTTAGCTACTGTGAAGTGATATTTGGTTTCAACTTTTTATTAGCTGTGTCATTTTTTTTTTTTGTTCAACTCTTTTTTCCAACAGGTTTACACGTGTAAGTAGCACATCAGCCAATACATTATTGAAGATAGTCTGGTAGCCACACTACGTTAAATATTTGCCGACAATAGGTACTCTGCGTCCTACACCAAATGCTTTGGGCGATACACGTATGATAGGGCAAAACTGATTGCGCTTATATTCATTAGTATTTACCATTTTCAATACGCGATTAACTAATGCGCTATCAAACCCTTGGGCTATAATCTCCTTTGGCCCTTGTCTTCTTTCTATGTACTGATAGAGGATTGGGTCAAGGATATCGTATTCGGGCAGGCTATCACTGTCTTTTTGATCGGGCCTTAACTCTGCAGAAGGTGCTTTGGTTAAGATATTAGCCGGTATTTTTTCTCCATTCCTGTTTATGTATTCCGATAATGCATACACCTGCGTTTTATACAGATCACCAAGTACACCTAATCCACCCGCCATCTCGCCATATAAGGTGCCATAGCCTGTGGATAGCTCACTTTTGTTTGATGTATTGAGCAGTATAGAGCCAAATTTATTGGAAAGCGCCATTACCAATGTACCGCGTATGCGAGACTGTAAATTTTCTTCAGCGACGTTGAATGGCATGTCTTTAAAAATCGGTTCCAGTGCTTGTTCAAAAGAATTGAAAATATCTTTAATGGCAATTATATCGTAAGTAGTGCCTAAATTTTTAGATAGTTGTTCTGCATCGCTTACTGAATGGCCTGTAGAGAATTGTGAAGGCATTAGTAATGCGTGCACATTTTCAGTCCCCAAGGCTTCAACTGCCAATGCCAGAACCAAAGCGCTATCAATACCTCCTGATGAAGCTACAATAGCTTTCTTAAAGCCAAGCTTATTGAAGTAGTCTTTGATACCAGTTAGTAGTGCTTTGTGTATATATTCAATATTGTGCTTAGGATTAAGTTTTGATGAGTATTCTTTGATGTACGGAGCTTCTGAAGCTGGTTTTGTTATAGTGTCCTGGAAAGTATTGTTGCTATTTAATTCAACATAAGTTAGGTCTTCAATAAAGTATGGTAGTTCTTTTACTACATCCTGGTTAGCATTCATCACCAAAGATCCGCCATCAAAGACTATTTCAGTTTGTGAGCCGACAGTGTTGCAGTATACCATAGGCAATTTATATTTGGCTACGTTTTCCTTCACGATATTCAGTCGGCTTTCGGCATGTATATAGTCGAACGGCGATGCGCTAATATTTATCATGATATCCGGCTGCTGTTGTGCTAAAGCATCCATAGGACATATCCTGTATAGTGGGTTGTCGGCTATATTCCAGATATCTTCGCAAATGGTTACTGCCAGTTTTTTGCCTTTAAAATGCATGATGTTCCATTCGTATGCAGGTTCGAAGTACCTGTATTCATCAAATATATCGTATGTAGGTAGCAGTGTTTTATGGGCAATGCCCTGTATTTTTTGTTTGTATAAAAGGTATGCGCTATTGAACAGGTCTTTACCTTCTATTGTAGGATTTCGCGATGGGGCACCTACAATTACGCCAATCGTATCAGCTTCCCGACGTATCAAATCGATAGAGTGTAAGCATTGCTCAATAAAGTCATTAAACTCCAAAAAGTCTCTTGGAGGGTAACCGCACACGGCAAGCTCTGAAAACACAATTAGTTCTCCCCCCTCAACTTTTGCTTGCCTGATAGCGGAAATGATCTTATTTGTGTTTGCTTCAAAATTGCCTATATGATAATTCTGCTGCGATAAAAATATTTTCATAAATCTATATTGCGTAGATGCTAATAAAAATTGCGCCTGTACAAATTTATGTACAGGCGCAGTAATATAAGTGAAAAGCTTGTTTTAGAAGAAAAACCCTATTCTAAATGCCATATTATTGAGGCGTGTATTACCATCAGAGAACTTGCCTTTATAGTCCATTTTTATTTCTCGGGGGTTGGTAGCATCGGGCACAAACCCGTTATTAAAGAAAATGCCGCCATATATGCTCATTTTTTCAGTTATAGGATACTCTACACCCGCGCCTATGTTCATGCTTAGCATAACAGGCGATATTGCCAGGCCACCTTGTAATTTTTCGTTTTCGCCTGATACGGTACGTTCAATAGTGCCGGCGCTGCTTGTATCGGTAAAGGTTACATCGTAATTGGCTTTTTTGCTGATGTTGAAACCTAAAGAAAGCCCTATCTGTCCAAAGAACCGCACGCCACTATTGCCAACACCATCGCTACGTAATTTTAAATTAAAAGGTATTTCAAGAAATTGAGTACGATAATCGAAGTAAGCCGACCGTACCACACCTGCACCGGTAGGTTGTGTGACCTGCAAATTTTGTTCGGCCAATATTTTACCCCCAGTGCTATTTAACTGAAACCCAGTAGCAATGCCATAGTTTTCTGCAAAATAATAGTCCATCATTAGGCCCCAGGTGTAGCCTATTTTGCTGCCTTCGCTACTGACAGAGTAGAGCCTGTCGTCACTCTTGTTCGCTGTAGGCTTCATCCATGATACATTTGGTGCAAAGAATACGCCAAAGCGTACTTTTCTTATTTCGGTATTGCTACCTCTTGTTATAGGTACTTCAGGCCCATATTCATATTGTTGAGCATGAACCGCACCACTGAATACAGTTATGGATAGTAAGATGGGTAGAAAGTACCTTTTCATAGTAGCTGAGAATGTTTTTTATACTTTTGTCGACATAAAAATAAAAGCATTTCCTGATGTTGACGGAATTATCTGCAAGAAAACTTAAAAAATACATGGTAGCACTATTGCTGGGCTGTTGCGTTGCCGCTTTTTTAAATAGTTGTAATGGCAGCGATGATGGACCGGACGTATCGGGTATAAAGGTGCAGCTACATAAACAAAGGCTTGACCAGGATATAGCCAATATAGACACTGCCGATATAGTTACCGGTATAAAAGGAGTAAAAAATAAATATCCGGGCTTTCTCGATTTCTATCTTGATACATTAATAGGTATGGGGATAAACGGGAATTATACGTATGACAATCCCGCTATTAGTTTGGGCCTCAGGAGTTTTCTTACACATAAAGATTACAGAGGTTTGTTTGATACTGTTGCGAAGCACTACCCGGATACCAAAGATGTAGATGAAAAGCTGATAAAGGGATTTCAGTACATGAAATACTACTTCCCCGATTTTAAAGAACTGCATATCATTTATATGATAACATGGTTGAACAAGTGGGCCGCATTTACATACGATACTTCGCTGGGTATTTGTCTTGATATGTTTCTTGGTCCAGATTATCCCTATTACCAGGCAGTTGATATACCCAAGTATCTTTCTGTACAACTACAAAAAGATTATATACCCGTTGCAGCTTTCAAAGCAATATACAGAGATTCATATCCCTTTGTTAATGATGACCGTACCTTATTGAATATGATGATACAAAAAGGTAAAGAGGCTTATTTCCTTGGGAAAGTGCTGCCTTTCCTACCTGAAGCATTGAGATTAGGATACACAGAGGCGCAACTAAAATGGTGTAACGATAATGAAGCTATGGTGTACAATTTCTTTATTAAAGAAAATTTTCTGTATGAACGTAATCAGCAAAAAATATTGAGGTATGTTATTGAATCACAGTCAAGCGCGGGAATGCCGGATCAAAGTCCTGGCAATATTGGCACTTGGTTAGGATTGCAAATAGTTAAATCGTATATGGAGGCATACCCTAAAACTACTTTACCTGAATTATTACAAATGCCTGTGGAAGAACAAAAGTTTTTACAGGCATCACATTACAAACCTAAAGGTTAAGATATGAGATATAAAATATTTTGCTTCGTTGTATTGATCGCCATTTTGCCTGCTGTTACCGCAAATGCACAGCTTCATAAAACCGATAGCCTCAAACAATTATTACAAACTGATAATAAGGATACTGTTGCCTGGACGTATAACGGTATTGCCAATCTTGGCTTCAATGAAGGGTTTCTGCATAATTGGGCTGCCGGAGGCGAACTTGCTTCTCTTACCACGAATGGATTTTTCAGTGGTAGTTTAGCCCGTTTGTATCACAGGCATATATGGAGTAATAACCTGGATATGAATTATAGCCTGTTCTATGCGTATTCAAACAGTTTCGTGCCCCGTAAAACAGATGACCGGATCGATTTTTCATCGAAATGCGGATACCGCCTGGACACAGGGAAGAATTTTTACCTGACAGGGCTTTTAAATTTCAAATCTCAGTTTACAAAAGGATATGATTATAATGCACCTAACTGGGATTCGTTTAGTACCTCTAAGTTTTTTTCACCGGCCTATTTAATATTGGCTGCGGGTGTTGAATATCGCAAAGGTTCAAATCTTCAGTTATTTTTATCCCCGGCTGCAGCAAGGTTTACATTCGTTGACAGATATTATACTTTACGAAATCCGGAAGGAGCTTATGGTGTGCCATACGGTGAACGGTCAAGGTTTGAAATTGGCGCCTATTTCTCGGGCCGCTACCAGGTAAATATTGGTAAAAAGCTTCTTTATAAAACACGCATTGATCTTTATAGCAACTATTTAGCAAAAGACAGAACAGATAGCCTGGGTATAGTTGTAAAAAAAGATAACCCCGGGAATATTGATGTGCTTTGGGACAACCTCTTTAGCTTCAGCATTTCAAAATATTTCAATCTTGCATTGTCAGCTACAGTCATCTATGATAACGATATACCCTACGAAAAAGTATATGTAGATGAAAGTGGGATAGAAACTGCAAAAAATGAACCTGGAGAAGGGCTTGGCTGGATACAATTAAAGCAGACCCTTACCCTTGGTGTACAGTATAAGTTTTAAAAAGTTTTACAAGGTAAAAGTTTATTTTTGGAGCATCTGCCTTAGCAGGCTAGGATACATTTCGATATTATAAATGTCAACATATCAAATTAAATTACCACAGTTTGAAGGCCCTTTCGACCTTTTGTTGTTCTTTATAGAACGCGATGAGCTGGATATTTATAACATACCAATAAATAACCTTACAAAAGATTTTCTTACCTACATACACGAGTTAGAGTCGCTGAATATTGAACTTGCCAGTGAGTTTATTCTATTCATATCGACACTGATGCGCATTAAAGCAAAAATGCTGTTGCCAAGACGAGAGGTAGATGCGCAAGGTAATGAAATAGACCCCCGGCAGGAATTAGTTGATAAAATACTTGAGTACAAGCGCTTCAAAGAAGCATCGGAACAGATGTCGATTATGGAAGCAGAACGTCTGCTGCAGCAGAAAAGAGGTAACATAAAGAAAGAACTGGATGCACTAAGTGAGGAATATTCTGAAGGTACAGAGATACAGACCATCACTATGTATAAGTTGATGCAATCGTTCGAGAAGGTGATGAAGAAGTACCAGGAAAGAACGAATAAGCCACAACACGTAGTAGTGAAATATAACTACAGCATGGAAAGCCAGCGTACATTTTTATTGGATTACATGCAAAACCAAACCCGTGTAGCTTTTGAAAGCATGTTTATGATTTGTGAAGACAGAATACATGCCATATTTACTTTTCTTGCTATGCTTGAGTTAGTACAGCAAAAGTATTTTACTATATTAATAGGAACAGGCCGTAACAACTTTATTGTGGAATGGAATGACAAGAAGGACGAGGATATAATAGAATATAATGAAGAAAATGTTAATAACGGAGATGATGAAGCAAATTAAGGTCAAATGGCATAGAAATTGATATATTATTACTGCAAGCAATTGCATGAGAATTTCCCCAAACACTGTCGGACAGAAGCTTTGGGGATTTTTGATTTTAGGAGCTACGTGTGCTCTTTTTTTGTTTTGTGTGGAGTAATACCGATTTTTGCAAACTTACATGAAAAGTGTACATAATATATTGGCTATTGAATCATCATGCGATGAAACAAGTGCTGCTGTAATACAAGATGGGATAGTGCTGAGCAATCTTATAGCTACGCAAAAAGTACATGAACAATACGGTGGTGTAGTTCCGGAATTGGCTTCGCGTGCACACATGCAGAATATAATACCTGTGGTAGATGTAGCTCTAAAACAAGCAGATGTGGATAAAGGTGATATTGATGCCGTAGCATTTACACAAGCGCCCGGCCTAATAGGTTCGTTATTGGTTGGCGCGTGCTTTGCTAAAACTTATGCACAGGCATTGGGTGTGCCGCTAATAGCAGTGCACCACATGCAGGCGCACGTGCTTGCTCATTTTATTGAAGAACCTAAACCTGAATTTCCTTTTTTATGCTTGACTGTGTCTGGTGGTCACACACAAATAGTATTATGTAAAAGCCATCTTGATATGGAGGTGTTAGGCGAAACAATAGATGATGCAGCGGGAGAAGCATTTGATAAAGTGGCTAAAATGCTGGGATTACCTTATCCGGGCGGCCCCCTAGTTGATAAACTTGCTAAAGAAGGTGATGCCGGTAAATATTCATTTCCTATGGCAGCGATGAAAGATTACGATTTTAGTTTTAGTGGAATAAAAACGGCTGTTTTATATTTTTTACAGGCACAGAAGAAAATTGATGCAGATTTCATAGCAAATAATCTCAATGACATTTGTGCTTCAGTACAACATACTATTATTGGTATGCTAATGAAGAAATTGATAAAAGCAGCCAATGAACTTGGTGTTAAGCATATAGGTATAGCTGGTGGTGTATCTGCAAATAGTGGCTTAAGACAGGCGTTGGTAGAAGCAGGCAATCAATATGGCTGGCAAGTGTATATACCCAAATTTGAATATTGTACTGATAATGCGGCCATGATTGGTATAACGGGGTATTATAAATATCTGAAAGGAGAGTTTGCTGATTTAAGCATAAGCCCGACAGCACGAGCTACCTGGTAATGAATAATTATTTTCAGTTTAAACAGTTTAGAATTGATCAGGACAATTGCGCCATGAAAGTATCGACTGATGCTTGTTTGTTTGGTGCGTGGGTCCCTGTAGCGAAGTATGTTAAAACTGTTTTAGATATAGGTGGGGGTACAGGTTTATTATCATTAATGCTTGCGCAAAAAAACAAGGATATTTATATCGATGCAATTGAGTTGAACTTGAATGCATCGCAACAAGCAAATACTAATTTTACAGCATCGCCCTGGAGTAATAGATTAAGGGTGATCCACGCAGATATAAAAGAGTTTGTAGAAGAACATAAATATGACATGATCATATGCAATCCGCCATTTTTCCAAAATAGCCTTCTCGGTTCAGATAATGATAGAAATATTGCAAGACATACACGCGAACTCGAGTATTCTGATATTATTAAGGCAATGGAAATGTATTTAACGGAAAACGGATACGCTACAATTTTACTACCTGCGGCAGAGCATAAAGTTTGGCAGGAATTATTGAAAAGATTTGGATGGTATGTAAATACAGAGCTTAGAGTTCGGCCTTTACCACATAAGCCTATCAATAGAATAATGAGTATCTGTAGCCGGCAAAATGAATCAAACGATATACACGAAATATGTATTTACAAGGAGCAGGGAAAATACTCAGATGAATTTATTGCGTTATTAAAACCGTTTTATTTACAGTTATAACCGTTATTGTTTAATAGTTATTGTTTTATTTTCCTGAATATTGAGTTCTTTGCTATAAAGCTGTATTACGTATATCCCGGGAGTAAGTGATGAGACATTGATAGCAGAAGCACTATTGGTAAAGCTGATACTTTGCTGAATGATTTTCTGCCCAACGCTATTAATTATGGTGGCGTTCAGTGTCATATTGTTGGGAATATTAGCCTGTATGTATAGTTGCCCATTCTCTACCGGGTTAGGATAAACAATGATGGAATGCAAAGAATTTACGGCACCTATTGATGTAGGTGCATGCACCCAAAGTCTTGCTGTATCGCTTGTTGTATCGCTATAATTACAATTGCCCACTTCTTCCAGCAAGCAACGGAAATAAGTTCCATTTTGGGAGTATGATGCGTGGTTTATAGTTAGCCTTGGCGTTTTTGTGCCGCTATATACGCCATTGTCATTGATAAAGACAAAAGTACTGCCTGTGAAACTAGCCTGCCACCGGTATTTAACACCTACACCGGAAGAGCCTACTTCAAAAACCGCAGGGTCATTATTGTTAACTAATACGTCAACAGGTTGTGCTGTGATCTTTGGTTGTTGATAAAGCCAGATGTTGATTTCGTTGCTATATACTGTAATGCATTCGCCAATAACAACGCAACGCAGCTTCGTACTATCAAGTGAACCATTTACGGAACTAATGCGAAGCAGGTTAGACTTAGTGCCTGTGTAAACGCCTCTATCAATTAAATTCACCCACCCGGTGCCGTCATTTATTTGCCATTGAAAGGCAATAATAGGGCCTGAGGTTAGCACTTCAAGGGTTAATGGCACTCCTTCACAAAGATATTGATCTCCAGGCTGCCTCCAGATGTTTGCTGCAGTAGAAATAGTTACAGTAGCAGCATCTGAAGTATCTGGTGGGTTACATCCGTTGCTTACAATACAACGGTACTCCCCTGCATTAGCAATTGTTGCGCCTGAAATTATTAATGATGTTGTATTTGTACCGCTAAAGATGCTGTTATCCGTAAGGTCAATAAATCCTGTTGGTGTTTTGTATTGCCATTGATAAGCAAGTTTAATGCCTGATGCTGCTATATTTAAAGTATCACTTAAGCCTACGCATATAATTGTGTTTGCAGGTTGTGTGATTATGGAAGGAGCGGTAATAACTTCTAAGCGCGCTGAAGCAGAAGTTATATTAGTGGTTGCGCATAAGCCCCCTATTATACATCTATATTGATAACCATTAAATATGCCAGGGATATTATTTATTGTAAGTGAAGGTGAGTTTACACCGCTATAAGTTGAGTTGTTTGAGATATTTGTAAAGCCCGTGCCGCTATCTTCCTGCCATTGGTATGTAAGGCTGCCGCCAGTAGCTATAATTGAGAAAGATGAAATGCCATTAATACAGGCAGTATCGTTTGCAGGTGATTCTGTTATGGCAGGTGGTGCATACACTGTAACTACTAACGGTGTTCTGTTGCTTTCGCAGCCACTAATAGTTTGAGTAGCATAATAGGTAAATGTGCCTGCCACAGCTGTTGATGGTGTTATAGATGATACGCCGGTGCCGCCTGTAGCACTTGTGTACCATAAAATATTACTACCTGTTGCCGTAAGTGGAATTGCTGTTTGCCCCTGGCAATAAGTAACAGGAACGACGGTTGGAGTGGGGATGATGTTAGGTTCAATTCTGATGGTAAGTGTTTTTGATGCGCATAGTGACGACATACTGCTTGTGCCGGTAAGGGTGTATGTAACAGGTGTGGAACTGGTTAACGTTATCACATTGTGTGTTCCCGTTGTGTTGCTTAAACCTGTTGACGGTGACCAAGACCAACTATAAAAGTCGCCATTGATAATATCTACTGCGGCGCCCCCGTTATTTTGGCACATTTTTATAGTGTCGCCTGAAGAATAATTCTTCCCATCGTGAGCAAGCTGAGGTTGTGTTTGATTGATTGCTACATCGAGATCAGCCTCTTTTAAAATATAAGCATAAGCAAAAGTTACACTATCGCCTGATGCAATATTCCCAAGATCAAAAACAATCCCAATTCCTTGATCTGCAGTATCTGCGCCAGACTGATGCACAATTGAAGTTGGCGTACCGTTATATAAATCCTGAAGTGTGATTGTAGAAGGAGGAGCTACTTGGCCGTTATCCAAATAAAAAACTTTTGCCCTGCAATCTTTAGTACCAAGGCCTAAATATGCGTTGGTATATATTGTACCTGTTGAAGTAACCAAAACCCTATCGGAGGTATTAGGAAGTTGATATTTAATTTTATTGATGGTTGAGCCAGAGGCAGCACCATTACTTATAGCCCAATCATTATCAGCATCAACTGTTCGTACATAATAAACATTATTGATGGTAGAACTACCAGTATTCTTCAATACAACACTCACAGTAAAGAATAGGTCAGTGTCATTGAGTCTCGTGGTTTGCTTAACAGATAGATTGCCCATTGTTCCCATCCATATACCCTGCTTTACACCGCTTGTATATGTATAGTTGGTATTTGAACCATAAAGCGTACCACTGAAGCCTGTAGCGTGATTGTTGATGTAATCACGGGTCCATGCATTAGATATGGCGCCATTTGCCTGTATTGAAAAACCTTCCTGGGGCAGGCCCGGCACAAAATAGTCTCCGTAATAAGCCGGGCTACCTACGGTCCAGCCATCTTTGCCATAGTCGGCAACAAAACCTAAAGAAAAAGCCCTTGTTGTAAATGTGCTCGATCCTGTATCGAATATGGAGTATGGGTAGTAATACGGCCTTGCATGATAGCCGGTAGGAGCATCTAAAGTAGTGCCAAAAGCGCCGTTTGGAGCTACGCCAATTTCTACATAATTACCCTTGATGAAAACATTACCGCCGATAAGTTGTGCTACAGCAATATGATGCAAGCATACTAATAACAGTAACAAATATAATTTCTCAAACTTGGCTGGCTTTACTTGCATACAATATTTACAATCTCACACTTTTACTAACACAAAACTAGGGTTTTTATTTTTGGTGAATAAATTATTGCTTATTGTTAATCAGTGTAATAGAAGTGTAAAATTTATATTTCTGCTTCTTAAAAATATTGATCAATAAAGAAAGTAATAAAACAAGGATAGTGCCTATCACGTTTAGCCAGAGGAAAGAAACTATATGGAGACAATAGATGACAACTACACTGATTTCTGTTATTGTGGCAGCTATTAATACGGGCTTGCCACTAACTTTTTTGCAATAAAAAGCAACAAGAAATATACCCAGAATCGTACCATAAAAAAGGGAGCCTAAGATATTTACCGCTTCGATCAATGAGCCCATTTGCGTAGCGAACATTGCTACTGCAATGCAGAATATGCCCCAGCCAAGTGTGTGCAGGCGTCCCAGCAGTAATTGTTTTTCCTGGGTCACGATCTTTTTTCGATGCAGCAATTGTACATCCATAAGTGAAGAAGATGCCAACGAGTTTAAGGCTGCCGATATAGACCCCCACGATGCTAAAAAAATTACTGCGAATAGCAAGCCTATAAGGCCTTTAGGTAAAGAGTGGGTTACAAAGTACAAGAAGATATAGTTAGTATCATTTGCATCTGCATGACTATTGGTTTCAACAATTGCTGTCCGCGCTTTTTCTCTCGTACTTTCCAGCAATGCTTGTGTTTCTTTTAAGTTATTGATAGCCGTTTCAGTTAATCTCTTATTGTCTGCATTCTTATTCTCGATAACCGTTAACGCTTGTTGTCGGTATTGCTGTTGAAGTATGTTGTATTCTTTTTCAATAGGGTTTATTCGTTTAGGGTTTGCAACACGTGTTTCATTAAAAACGCGTTCATTAAAAAACACTGGAGATGCCTGGAAGGTGTATAAAGCAAAAAGTAACGCACCAATCAATAGTATAGAAAACTGCATTGGTATTTTAACAAGCCCATTCAGTAGTAAACCTAAGCGGCTTTGCTTCAGGTCTTTACCTGATATATAGCGCCCTACCTGGCTTTGATCGGTACCAAAGTATGATAATGCAAGGAAGAAACCACCAATTATACCACTCCAGATATTGTATTTGTCTTGCCAGCTAAAGTTGGTGGTAATGACATTTAGTTTTCCTGATTTACCTGCAATATACAGCGCATCACTAAACCCAATACCTTCGGGCAAGCGTTGCACAACTAAATACCCGGCTACAGCCATAGAAGATAAAATAATAAGAAACTGTAACTTCTGTGTATGTGCTATGGATTTTGCCCCGCCTGAATATGTGTATATAATAAGCAGCCCCCCGGTAACAATGTTGGTTAAATATATGTTCCAGCCCATTATTGAAGAAAGGATAATAGAAGGCGCATATATGCTTATACCAGTTGATAAACCACGTGAGATGAGAAACAGTACTGATGTTAGTAAACGGGTATTACGATCGAAGCGTCGCTCCAGATATTCATAAGCTGTATATACATTTAGTTTCTGGAATATTGGGATGAATGTAACACTAATAACTACCATGGCTATAGGTAGGCCAAAATAGTATTGCACGAAACGCATGCCATCGGTATAAGCTTGCCCCGGTGCCGAAAGGAATGTTATTGCACTGGCTTGTGTAGCCATAATGCCAAGCAGCACTACATACCAGGGCATATTTTTATTGGCCAGTATGTAACTGTCTGAACCCGTTTGTCCACGACCTTTGTATACGCCGTAAGCAATGATACCTCCCAGGGTAAGTAGTAATATGAGCCAATCGGCTGTACTCATGACCAATATTGTGTAAACCAGTAGTATAGTATTATTTGTACTGCTAATGCAAGTAGTACAACTATATACCAGCCAGTCCAGCTATTTTTTTTCAATTTACTCATACCTTATTTACCTACCGATAGCATATTCATTAATAAGCGAATGGCTCCTTCATTACCCGCAGGTAATTGTCTGAAGAACGATAATGAAGTATATATGTAATGTCCTTTTCCGTATGGCGTATACAATGTTGCACTACTAAGCGGGTCTTCACCTGTATCATGCATTTTATATAATGTCTCATATTGGTCGTCCCATTTGCCTGCAAAATATAATCCTCGTTCTTGTACCCAGTTTTCGAAATCGGTTTCACTTATTTTATTGGGGTAATTCAGTAATCTATGTGAAGGGTTTGTAAATGTAACCTTAGCATCCTCTTCCGTAACCCGCATACTGGATAATGTAATGGGGTAAGGGCCAATGTTTTTTGTAGCCATATCCTGCAGCGTATTGTATTGCACTATCAAGGTGCCTCCATTTTTTGCGTATTTAAGAAGTGTAGGCATCCAGTATTCCATTTTCTTTTCAGTATTGATAGCGCGGATGCCGGTTACCACTGCATCGTATTTTTTTAGTTTTTCAATATTTATGTCGGCGTCTTTTAGTATGTCTACCTGTAATCCTGCCAGGCGGAGTAAACTCACTGTGTAATCCCCAGCACCTTCAATAAACCCTATTCGTTTGGCTGTTACCTTCCAGTTGTTGTGCAATACTTTAGCTTTGGCAGGTGTAAAGTATTGAAGTGTAGGTATATGTTCATATTGTATCAGGTGCTGTGTTTTAGTATATATATTGCCATTTGCATCAAGTGATGCAGATAGTTCAAAATCATTTACTGTATTTTTTATTTCAGCAGCTGCAAACCTTATATTGATCAATGTATCCTGGTCTTTTCTCAGGTTGATGTTACTTATTGGTTTAGCAATTTTGTTACCTGTTATAGATAATGTAGTATTGGGCAGGTCTTTGAAACTATGTATGTGTACCGATGTGTTTAATGATCCGTCAGTATTGGGCAATATCAGGTTTGATGTAAAGGAAAGTGTAACGTCGGGTACAATTCTTAAAGCTTCAACTACATCTCCGTGAGTCGGATCAAGTTTTTTATAGGATAGCGGCACGGATAAGGGTATAATAGTGCCATCAATATTTAGTTGAACAACTATGTTAAGATCGTTAGGTGCTTCGGGATACCCTTTATATTCCTTTTGCGATATGGTATAGTGTCCCGCATCTTGTGCCGCATTCTTTAACCAGTAAGGCTCTGTAGGCTGAATGTTGGCAGGTATGGTAATAGTGCTTTGCAATGTCAATAAAGAATCGTTTTTCAACTTAATATTTGTTGTGCTGTCTTTAGTTAACCAGTTAATATGGGTAATAGTAACTGGTGCTTCTGAGCGTGCAACTATTTTTAGTGTAAATGGCAATGTATTTCCTGCTATACTTTCTTGCTGTTGTGTATACAATTCAGCCATAATACCTGCACAATGCAGAATAACATTGTCAAGCTCTTCCAGTTTTTCTGTGCGCCAGTAATCATCTTTTACTGTTGCTATTTCTTTGCGTAAAGATAGCAGCGCCGGTAAGCTCTCTTCAGGATGTTTAAAATCGTAAGCCTTTAAAATTTGTTTTATCTCATTGCCAATTTCTTTTCTGCCAACACGATCCCATGTAATGTCTACACCATCAAACAACGAGTTTTTAGGTTCGTCGCCACCTACTATTTTAAAGTATTCAGTTTGTATACCCGGTGTGCTTGGTGTACCTGCACCCTGGCTTTTGTGTACGCTACGGCTGATACCTGCCAGTTCGCCCACCCCCATACCAAGTAACGGTTCGTACTGACCAACAGGCAGTTTAAACTGGTCTTCGGATGTTGTGTTGCGGTCACCAAATTTGTAAGTATTTAGTAGTATTCTTTTTGGCTGCCAGGTAGGGTATGTACTTAATTGCTCAGGATATTTGTTTGCATCGCCCGCAGCTTTAAATGCTTTTTCTGCAATGATAGCGGATGCCGCATGTTGGCCATGGCCTGCCATTTCGTTTGGCGGGAAACGGCATATAATAACATCGGGTCTGTATTTGCGTATCACCCAAACTGCATCAGCAGTTAGCAAGTTATCGTCCCAATGTTTAAATGTTTCGGTATAGTTCTTTGAGAAACCAAAGTCTATAGCACGTGTGAAAAACTGTTCTGCTCCATCCAGCTTACGGGCTTCTAATAGTTCATGAGTACGTATCAAACCTAATGCAGCACCTTGCTCGCTACCTAAAATGTTCTGACCACCATCACCACGTGTTAGCGATAAGTATGCTGTGCGCAGATGTTTATCATTAACAAGGTATGCCAGCAGGCGGGTATTCTCATCGTCGGGGTGGGCTGCAAAGTATAATACATTGGTCAGGTGCCTCAGCTGCGATATCTCGTGGTATATTTTAGCAGATGATGCCGGGCGCACTTGCTGTGCATATATAGAAGAACCTGTAAGAATGAATGCTGTTATTAGCAGTAATTTTTTCATAAACTGTATTAAAAAATAAACCCACAGTTAATGTACTGTGGGTATAAAATTTGCTAATGGGAAATTACATTTTTTTTGCTTTGTTGATGATAGCCTGGTTGTTGCGAATATAATCTGCTTCAAACGCAGAGCCTTTTGCTGCCTCAATTGATTTTTCTGCAGCGGCTATTGCCTCATCTTTTTTGCCCAGTTTTTCAGCGATCCTCGCTTTAAGATACCACATGTAAAATGCTTTAGGATTTTGCTCTACAGCTTTGTTTACATACTCGTAGGCCTTTTGTGTATTCTGACCATTTTCAAAATAGTAACTAGCCACCTGGTAATAAGGTATTGTAGGGTTGTTTATAGCCTTATCGATTGATGTTGCCAGGCGCTCTTCATTATTGGCTTTTATTGGAATAACAACCTTGGTGTTTTCCCACTTCAATTCAAGATTACAAGTAGTTGCTGTAATGTCAGCAATGTTTAGTGTGAATGTGCTGACCTGCGTAGATAGCTTTGAAGATTTTACTTTAAAACGCGCTACATCGTCGCTGGTAGCATATCCCGCATTACCCCAGTTACCCACACCTTTGTTAAGGATTATTTCCCATTCAGCAGTGTTTGGTATTGTGTACAGAGCATATTCGCCTGCTTTTATTACCTGGCCACCCATAGTTACATCTTCACCAAGTTTTATCTTGGTTGCCGAGTTGGCGCCGGTACGCCATACAGCATTATAAGGTACAAGATCTCCAAATATTTTACGGCCACGCATTGAAGGGCGGCTGTACGCTATTTCAATAGATGAGGTAGAAAAATCCTGAGAAATCTTAGCATTAGGGCTTAGTGCCGGCAATTTAAGATCTTGAGCGAAAGCTGAAGTACATGCTAATGCAATGAATGCAAGAGTGTATAAGCTGCGTTTCATAAGTTTGGTTTTTAAATGAGTGCCAAAAATAAGGGCATATAATGTTTATAAAAAAAGATATTCTTTATAGGCCATCTGATTTTACTAATAGGAGGTAAATTGCAGCCTTAATATTTTATATGCAGCATAATGTAAATCTGGCTATACAGGTATTGCCACTACAAAAAAGCACGGAAGATGCTTATTCTATCATTGATAAAGTAATAGAACTAATTGGTAAATCGGGAATGCACTATGTTGTTTGTCCGTTCGAAACGGTAATTGAAGGGCCTTATCGGCAGATAATGAACTTGTTAGATGAAATACAAATTGTATGTTTTGAAGCAGGTGCCGATTCTTTATTGATAAATATGAAACTACATACCAGCAAAACAAAAGATATGTCTATTGACGACAAAATAGGCAAGTACAAGTAATCTATTACCTTTGTGAGCCTCAAGAAAATGACATACTATGAAGCGTAGCGAGCTTGTACAAATAATACGTGAAAAGAAATCGGTTCTATGTGTAGGGTTAGATACTGACATTGAAAAGATACCCAAACACTTGTTTTCGGAAGAAGACCCGATGTTTGCTTTCAACAAGGCAATAATTGATGCTACTAAAGATTATACGGTAGCCTACAAGATCAATACAGCTTTTTATGAAGCGCAAGGTGCAAAAGGGTGGATAAGTCTTGGTAAAACATTGGATTATATTCCGAAAGATATTTTCACCATAGCTGATGCTAAGCGTGGTGATATAGGCAATACCGCCGATCAATACGCTAAAACATTTTTTAGTACCTATACTTTTGATAGTGTTACTGTTGCCCCATATATGGGCGCCGATAGTGTAAAACCGTTTATGCAATTTGAAGGGAATTGGGCTATTGTATTGGGACTTACTTCGAATGCGGGTAGTGCAGATTTTCAGTTGCAGCAGAGTGGAGATGAGCTACTGTATGAGAAAGTATTAAAAACTGTAGCGCAATGGGGTAGTATAGATAATACCATGTTTGTAATAGGAGCTACCCGTAAAGAACAATTGCAACATGTAAGGCAAATGCTGCCCGACCATTTCTTCCTGATACCCGGTGTAGGTGCACAAGGTGGCGATGTGGCTACTGTATGCGAAAACACTATGAATAAAGATGGTGGAGTACTGATCAATGTTTCAAGAGGTATTATATATGTAGGTAGTGGTCCTGATTTTGCAGAACAGGCCGGTGCGGCCGCTAAAGAATACCAACAGCAAATGGCGGCTTATTTGTAAATTAGTTTGCAAATAATAAATTCTTGCAAGAACAATTATTACAATTTATCTGGCAGCATAGTTTGTATAACGCTGCACAACTAATTACAGTTGATGGGGAGGCCATAACAATTATTCACCCGGGTACTTTAAATAAGAATGCTGGTCCTGATTTTTTAGATGCACGCATAAGAGTAGGCAATACAATTCTTGCAGGTAATATAGAGTTACATGTATATGCTAGTGATTGGGAGAAACATGGTCATAGTAATGATGCTGCATATGATAATCTTATACTTCATGTAGTTTACGAAGATGATCTTAATGAGCACTTCCCATCTTTACCATTATTAGTACTTAATAATCATATTTCCGCTTCAGTACTTAAACAATATGAAAGTCTTAGTAAGATACCTGGTAGTATTCCATGCGCATCTCAATTGCACAATGTAAAAGATATAACTAAAGAAGCCTGGTTGAGTAGGTTGCTTGCAGAGCGTTGGGAAGAAAAGCTTCTTAGCTGGAAAGAATTGCTAGATGAATCTGTAGAAGATTGGCGTAACCTGCTTTATTGTCGAATGGCTGCAAACTTCGGTTTTAAGATAAATGCTGAGCCATTTTTGCAATTGGCCAAATCATTACCACTAAATATTCTTGCCAAGCATAAAGATAATAAACTACAGATTGAAGCATTGTTGTTTGGGCAAAGTGGTATGCTGGACAAAGATTTTATTGATGAGTATCCCAACAAGCTAAAAACAGAGTATCAGTACCTACAATCAAAATATAAACTGCAACCGCTACCTGCTCATCTTTGGAAGTTTTTGAGATTACGACCGGCTAATTTCCCAACCATACGCATAGCCCAGTTCGCAGATTTAATAACAAGATCATTACATCTCTTTTCTCAACTGATTGAGTGTAATGATATTAAACAGATTAGCCCCCTGTTACAAGCTGAAGCAAGCGAGTATTGGCATGCACATTACACCTTTGATGAATTGGCAGAAGAGATGTCTCCTAAGAAACTAGGCAAATCATCTGTTGACAATATTATAATAAATACAGTGGCACCTATTCAGTTTTTGTATGCGCAAAGAATTGGAGATAGTAATATGCAGGAACGTGCGTTGCAACTTTTAGATATTGTGAAACCAGAAAAGAATCATGTTGTCGATGAGTGGGCTGGTTATAATTGGCAGGCACGGAATGCAAGCGAATCACAGGCACAAATACAACTATATAACAGTTACTGCCTGCCGAAGAAGTGTTTACAATGCGCTATTGGTTTGAATATCCTTAAGGCCAAATAAACGCAACAGTCTTTTTACAATCAGGATGCAGGCTTTCGAATACAGGGCAGGTTAAGGCTGCGTGTTCCAATATTTTCTTTTCTTTATCCGAATAATTTTGAGACTTTGGCAGCGTTAATGTTGCTTTTATTTCACCAATGCGTCTTGGGTTTGTTGCCATTATCTTTTCTATATCGCATGTTGTGCCATCGATATTCATGCTATGTGTTCTGGCAGCAATACCCATAATAGTCATCATACACGAACCAAGGGCAGTCGTAACCAAATCAGACGGAGAAAAACGTTCGCCTTTTCCCTGGTTATCGGTTGGGGCGTCGGTTTCTATTACCGTTCCGGATTTAAGATGTGTAGCTTCGGTGCGCAGATCTCCCTTGTAAACTATCTTCGATGTCAATTTGAGCTAATTTGAGTTAAATTTACAAAGCTGTGATCTTACCAGCAAAGAAATTCGTACCTTAATATAAGTTTGGTACATGTTTTTTGTAAGTGTAGGTACCATAATAAGAATATGAGATCAGTATCCGGTGTAGCATCATTTATTATCATATTTTCTCTTTGTTCAGGTTTGAGCATCGATAAGGTTTTTGCTCAAATTGATAATAAGTTGTTGCCAGGCGAAAAACCAACTACAATGTTGGTAACAACCACCAAACAAAAGAAGCCCAAACCTATTCGTGCTGAATTGAGCGGTGGTTTCAGATTGGCGACAAATGGTTGGGGGGTATTTGTAGATAAAGGCTGGGTGAAAAGCGACGAGAAGCTTAGAGACTATTTTTACAATACTAAAGTATTGCAGATAGAACTTAGTGAGAAAAAAAATCCCAAAGAAATCAAGCGTAATAATAATTTGAACGGCCTCGATAACAGGGATACAAAGCCTTTTATTTATGGCAAAACCAATAATTTTTATGCGTTTAAGCTAGGGTATGGTATGCGAAAAATGATAGCTGGTAAACCTGAAACTAAAACAGTTTCCGTACACTGGGTATATCTGGGTGGTTTGTCACTTGGCTTGCAAAAACCTTACTACCTAGAAACATATAATCAGGATAATGGCACTATCGAGTCTATTAAGTATTCAGAGGAAACCGAGCGAAGGTTTCTCGGGCAATATATAATCGGCAGTTCCGGCTTTACCAAAGGACTGAACGAAACACAAATAATTCCGGGTTTTCATGCAAAAACTGCTTTGCATTTCGATTTTGCTGCTACCAAGAAGAGCAAAATAGCGCTGGAAACAGGTATTAATGCGGAATATTATACGAAAAAAATTGAATTGATGGCTTACCAGGATGCCAAGCCATATTTTATAGATGTTTACGTATCACTGCAATTTGGTGGACGCTGGTGAGCTACGTAACTTGCAATGTCTTTTATGCAAGAATTACCCGTTATAAACGTTATAGATACTACCGAGACCAGGGTTAAAAAGCCCAATTGGCTGCGTGTAAAACTGCCTACGGGTGAGGGTTACAAGCATGTGCGCAGTCTGGTAGATACACATAAGCTACATACTATTTGCGAAAGCGGCAATTGCCCTAATATGGGTGAATGCTGGGGCGAGGGTACGGCAACCTTCATGATATTAGGTAATATATGTACCCGTTCATGTGGTTTTTGTGCTGTTGCTACTGGTCGCCCTGAACCTGTTGATTGGGATGAGCCCCAGCGTGTTGCAGAGGCTATACACCTTATGAAGGTAAAACACGCCGTACTTACTTCTGTTGATAGGGATGAACTGAAAGATGGTGGTTCTATAATATGGGCAAATACAATTAAGGCAGTTCGTGCTTTAAATCCTGAAACCACACTGGAAACTTTGATACCTGATTTTAGGGGTCAATGGGAAAACCTGCAACGTATTATAGAAGTTGCACCAGAAGTTGTCAGTCACAATATTGAGACTGTTGAACGTATGACACGTAAAGTGAGAATACAAGCCAAGTATCACCGCAGCATGGAAGTGATCAGGAGATTGAAAGATGGTGGCATGCGTACCAAGAGCGGCATAATGCTTGGGCTGGGCGAACAAAAGGAGGAAGTAGTACAAACATTACAAGATCTGGCAGATAATGGTTGCGATGTAGTAACCATTGGTCAATATTTACAACCTACACAAAAGCATTTACCTGTTGTACGTTTCGTACACCCCGATGAATTTGCTTTTTATCGCGAAGAAGGGTATAAAATGGGGCTTGACTATGTAGAAAGTGGCCCATTGGTACGCTCTTCTTATCATAGCGAGCGACATGTATTTGCCGGCGAAGGCAGAAAGAAATGGATGAATGAAAAAGAAGGCCTTTAAGGCCTTCTTTTTCATTAGGAGTTTTTAATAGCTTTTACTCTATTTCAAAAACCATTTCCAGGTCTTTTTGCAGGCTCAATTTATCTAATGCAATGTTATTTGCATCAGCCATTTCCGATGACATAGCCATACGTTTATACATAATTGGCATAGGATTGCTGTTACCTGTCTCATCAACAGAAACAAGTTTTACCGCTTTTATACCGGCTGCACCTGCAATAATATTGGCCTTACTAATGCCATTCTTTACAGCATCGGCAGTTACCTCATCATTCTTCTTATCCTTGTTGTTTACATTAATGTCCGATACATACAGATTCTTAAAACCTTTGCCTACCAGGCCAAGTATAATTGTTTCATACCTGCTTAGGTCATCAATCCTCAACGTGTAATTCTTCCTGATATAATATTTAGAGCCAAATATAGCATAAGCTTCTCCTGTGTTCAAGCGTTGCACGCGTAGCTTCTCAGCAGGTATATTGTTAGCCTTCATGAAATCGAGCAGGGCGCGTTCCTTTTCTGCAACTGAATTATCTGTGTTTACCTTTTCTTTCTCTTCAAGGTTTATTTGTACATCCACATAATCGGGCTCATAAAATTTTTCTGCATGCCCAGAAACCCTGATGTACTTCGCCGGTTTCTTATCAATGATTAATTGTTGTGCTTGTACGCCGCTTGCTATAAATAATGCTATTAGCGACAGTTGTAGTGCTTTCATAAAGTGCTTTTAGTTTTGTAAACAAAAACTGTGCAAGGTTCTATTCTTTTCCGCCCATTCCTTTAAATTGATGGTGCGTTTCTTTAAAAAGAACGTTAAATGTGGTCAATGAGCCATACACCGCTGTTATATATTGCTGTATATCTATCTTTTCTTCATCAGTCAGTACTTTATTGGCGTTTACTTTTTGCTCAATAAGCCTGAGCCTGTCACGCACCATTACTATTTTATGGAAGAATGTTTCTATCGGCAATTCTTTTGGTTGCAGTGAATCATCCCCGGGCTTTAATATTAAAGTACCATTGTTCCATCTTGTACCCATAGGCACTATTTGCATTTCGTGCAGGCGACGTTCAAGTATATTGTCTAATGCTTCTTCTATATCTGCAATAGAAATATTGCTACTTTCTGCAGGTGCATCAACAGCTTGTATCACCCGTAGGTCAAAATCTTTATTAATACTTTTAGCTGTATTCTGAGATTTGAACCAAATGGTATAAGTTTCACTTGTGGTTTCCACAACCACTCCTTTACCAAAATGCGGATGCTCTACTCTTGAGCCTATACCTAATTGTGTTGATTCCATACGCCGAATATACATTAGTTTTATAGCATGAAAAAAGCCCCGATACAGGGCCTTTGATTATTAAGATTTTTTAGATGATTTCTTAGCTTCTTCCTTTTCTTTTGCCTCTTGCTTTTTTCGTGCATCGGCTTCTTTTTTTTCCTGTGCCCTTGCTGCTTCTTCCTCTTTTTTCTGTTTGGCTTTATCTGCTGCCTCTTGTTTTTTATCTAATTCTGCTTGTTTTTTTTGTTTTGCTTTAGCAATAGCTTCTTCCTTTTTCTGTTTTTCTTTTGCTAATGCGTCTTCCTTTTTTTGTTTTTCACGTGCTATTTTAGCTGTATCCACAACCTTTGGCTTAGGTTTGGGTTTCGATTTTGTTACAGATGCCGTGTATATATAGGCTAGTGTATCATTTACAAATAGGCTGATATTATAATTGCCTGATGTAGGTGTTGGCATGTCTACATACATCATGTTGTCTTCAAAGGTGTACTTTGCAGGTATTCTTTTTGTTGTTTTTACTGCTACAGTTACTGATTTAATTCGTGATGGGTCTTCCACTTCAAATGCAAGTTTCTTACTTGTGTCTGATTTGCCTCTAATATTTCCTCTTACACCTTCAGCGGGGTATATCTCATTTTTCATAGCTGCGGGTCCTATAATAGGTGCAAAAGTGAAGTTTGATTTATTAATAGGGGTATCAAGCAGCTGCCATTTTTTATCTTTAGGATAATGGCTTAGTGCAAACAACTCTTTATTGGGCATAAACCATGCATCGGTATATGAACGGGTAAATTCTTTAAATCTTCTATCTGTATAGCCGGCGCCCCATGTTACATCAATAGGGTACCATACACCGTTTATCTCTACTGCATTCCATGTATGGTCATTCCATTTACCCAATTCGCCAATATCTGTGGGGCTGAATTTAGCGAGGCCTTTTATTATCACACAGTTGATCTGTGCCATATCGCACATAGTTTTGAAGAGATTGGCATAACCTTCGTGTGTGGTTATTCTGGTATTTAAGGCTGCTGAGGCGGTAGTGTTATTTTGTTTAGGATGATGTGCTCCTTCGGTATTGTAATCAACATTTTTTGCTTCCCAGGCATATAAGGCACGTGCTATAACAATTTTAGGGTCATTTAGCCTGTGGGTAAGTGTATCAACTATCAATTTCAGATAATCGCCTCTCATAGGGCCAAGTGACGTTACATAAGCATCTACGTTACTCAGCGAATAATTGTCAATTTTTTGAGCTTGTGCTGTAAAAAATGTGCAAAAAGGCAATACGAAAAACAACCATCTTTTCATGCCGGGATAATATTTATGTTTTAAAAATAATAGTTTGTTTTTGCAATCACGAATATTCAGACACTTAATATAATATGCCTGTCAATTTTGCTTTATTGAGCTTCTGATGGCCTTTGTAACGGTAATTGTCAGGAGTAGAATACTTATGGCAAAAGCGCACCAAACCGGCCAGCCTGGAAATATTGGTAAAGTCAGGCCGAGGCGGGTAATTTGTTTTGCAATAATTATTTGGATGGCCATTGTCAGTAATAATGCAATTACTACACTACCAATCGATAGCGGAAGGAATTGTTTTGTCATAAATCGGCGTAAATAGTTAGGGCTATAGCCCAATGAAAGTAGTAGCGATAATGAAGATGCTGCTTTGGCAATTGTTAGCTCAATGAAAAGTACTAATACTAAAATGCTAATACTCATAATTACAAGTGCTAATCCCCCTGTGGCGGATGCCACAACCTCTACTATCGATCTGATTTTGTTCCATTTAAGCAATTCATTATTAGTAGTATAATTTTTTCTTTTTAAATAATTGATAAATGCATCATTTGATGGGTCTTTAGCTTTTATTATTAATCTGGAAGGGGCAGCATTACCTGCCGGAGAAAAGATATTGTTGCCGTATTGTATAAATGATTTCGGTACCAGAACCGAACTTATCCTGTCTGAAAATCCGGCTATATGAGCAATGTATATAACTGATGCTGTCCCACGTCCTATTTTTAATTCAAATGCTACGGATTTTATGGATGACTCTGACAGTTGCGGCAAACCCTGGCTTAATGCAAATCCATAGTTGTAAAGATTTAGGAAATCTGTTGAAATAATTACCGGTACTTGGCTATCACCTGGTTGCCAGTTCCAGTCTGCAGGCTTCATATCAATAAACTTATCCTCAGCAGCCTCCAAAAACATTTCTGTTTCAAAACCAACCTTTTCGCTAAAAACGGCATATACTGGGAAACGGTTGGCTGTAAGTACGCCTATGTCTTGCACCTCCGGTACCTTTCGTAATGCTTCAATTTCTTCAGGTGTAAATAATGTGGCATTAGCATTACCCATATTTTCATCGGTAACTTTTTTACCGATGGTAAGAAAAGTGCTGCCCAGGCTATCATTATTTATTTTACCGGTAAGTAATTCTCTAAAGTTCCACCAAAGTAATACTGATAATAGCAGGAGGGTGGTGCCAATACATAGGGCTACTAATGAAAGCCATAGCCTTGAATTGTTGCTTTTATGCAACAGTAGCTTTTTTAAAAGTCCTGTCGTCACAATTCAAGTTTTAGTGTGTAGTTAAAATGATTGTTATCCTCCAGGTCCACCATAATAATCCCAGCATTATTTTCTTCTGATATTCTTAGTATTAATTGTGCCGCTTTAAGAATATTAACATTGTCGAGGTGGCTGAATGGCTCGTCCATAAGCAACCATTTGTAGGGTTGCGATAATGCGCGGATAATTGCTACGCGCTGTTGCTCACCATACGATAAAGTGTTTGCGAGAGCATCTCTTTTATTTGCTATTCCCAGTTCCCCCATCCAGTCTAATGTCTGTTCTTTGGGAACAGTGTTGGTTAAAGCCCTTTTTATCTCAATGTTTTCCCATGCCGTAAGTTCGGGGAAAAGGCGCATGTCCTGGAATACAATGCTCACTTCTTTACTTCTTAATTCTGCCCAGGCTTCGCTGTCGATGTTATTATCCTGTTTGCCAGCCCAAATAAACTGCCCCTCTTTATCATTTCGTAATCCGTAAAGTAAATGGATCAAGGTTGTTTTACCTGTACCGGAAGGTGCTTTAATGAAAATATAATCTCCCTGGGTAAATGTGATGTTTTGCAACCATACTGAAGAAATATTACCTGATATCTTCTCCTTTAGCGGGATTGGTACAAGTTGTTTCAGCGAT
>CBFGNI010000004.1:0-35740 GCA_965650105.1 uncultured bacterium
TTCGCCATAGCATATTTTGCCAATTTTTTCAGCTTCCTGCAGTTGTCTATTCTTCTTTAGTGTTTCTTCTTCAGCCCTGTGCCGCTTTTTTATTTCCTCTTCAAGCTCCTGTGGTGTTTTTAGCAGTATTGCAGCAGGTAATATTCTTAACAATACAAATACAGTTATCCAGCTAAGGATAGCAGTACCTGCTTTAAAGAAAGCACTTACCTTATATACCGGCATCCAGAAAATAAATGCATCAATAAGATGGGCAAAACCACAGGTAAGGATAAACGCTGCGAAAAGTATATACAGAATGTTGTACGATAAACGTTTTTTCCTTGCTACTATAAAACGTATAATAATGATGGGTATAGCAAGGTACGCTGCCCATATAAACAGATCGCTTAGTATATGCAGCACACCATAGAACCCCGACCAATTGTTGGATTGCCAACGCGTAGGAAAAGACGGGGTATCGAATAGGTTTCTTAAAAAATCGATTATCTCTTGCATAAAGATGACTGCTTGCTAACAGTCTATATCAGCATGTAATTTCATACGATTTATATATTATAAGAAAAAAAAGAGCGCCTTTAACAAACGAATTGAATTACAGTAACATCAGTTTAACAATTGGTATGCAATGAATGCGCACAGATATGCAAGACCCGACATATATAAGAACTGGGCAACCGGGTATTTCCAGCTGCCGGTTTCCCGTTTCACAATTGCAAGTGTGCTCATGCATTGCATAGCCAGCACGTAGAAAATAAGCAATGAGATGCCCGTAGCAAGTGTATATACTTTTGTACCGTCATCGCGGCGTGCGTTAGCCATTTTCTGGCGCAGGGTGGCATCGTTGTTGTCCTGCCCTACACTATACAACGTGGCCATAGTACCTACAAATACTTCACGCGCAGCAAAGGAAGTAATGAGCGCCACACCTATTTTCCAATCGTAGCCTAAGGGACGTATAGCAGGTTCTATTGCTTTACCCATTATACCGGCATACGAATTTTCCAGTTTTGCTGTGTTTTTATCATATTGAAGCTGAACGCTATCAGGATGTTTTTGCAACAGCTGCGCATAGGTAGCGTTTACTTTATCCATGCGTGCAGTTGGCCCAAAGCTCGCCAGCGCCCACAAAACAAGAGAGATGACAATAATTACTTTACCGGCATCGGTAATAAATATCCTTGCCTTTTCCACCATTGTAATGCCAACATTCTTCCAGCGAGGTGCGCGATAAACAGGCAATTCCATCAAAAAGAAAGTACGCTCTTTTATTTTCACAATAAAGCTGAGAACGTAGGATACTAAGAGGGCCATAAAAAAGCCAAATAAATACAAACCCATCAGCACCAAGCCATGCAGGTTGAAGATAAGCAGTTTCCTATCGGGCACAACAAGGCTTATGAGTATAAGGTAAACAGGCAGGCGTGCTGAGCAACTCATAAGCGGCGTTACCAATATTGTTATCAGCCGCTCTTTACGGTTTTGTATGGTACGTGCGGCCATGATTGCCGGTACTGCGCATGCCATGCCGCTAATAAGCGGCATTACCGAACGGCCATTCAAGCCTACGCTACGCATTAAGCGGTCGGTAAGAAAGCTGATACGCGCCATATAGCCACTGTCTTCCAAAACAGTGATAAGGCCGAAAAGTATCATGATCTGCGGTACAAATACAGCTATACCGCTTAGCCCGGCTAGCAACCCATTTATCAGAAGATCCCTGAAAAGATTATCGGGCATTACCGTAGCCAACCATTCGCTCAATATTTTGAAACCCTGTTCTACCCATCCCATAGGGAATTCTGCCAGCCAGAAAATGCTTTGGAATAAGAGGAACAACACCACTAGAAGAATAATATTACCCCATACAGGATGCAGCAATACTTTATCAATGCGTTCGCTTAAAACATACCGTCGTAGCGGGTTTTCTTCAGCCACACATTGCTGCATAACAGTGCCTATCTTCTTGTACCGTTCCATTACTTCGCGTGCCTGCACGTTCGCTTTATTAAACTTAACTTCATCCAGAAGTGCAGCAATACGTATACGTTGTGCCGCCTGTAAATAGTTAAGCTCGCTATGGTTGCAGGCTATGTGCAGCGCGGCATAATAGCTATCTGTTCCGCCTATTTCTTTTAGTTCCTCTATCCATTCGCCCGTCAGTTCTTTTGTGCTTAAAAACTCGCCGCTCCTAACTTGTGCGCTATTTTTTACGTCACTTATTGTTTTTTTCAGTTGCGCTATCCCCTTATTCTTCCTGGGGTTTATTGCTACTACAGGTACACCCATAGCGCGCTCCAGCCCAGGCACGTCTATCACTATACCTTTTCTGGCAGCAATATCATTCATGGTAAGCGCTATGACCACAGGAATATTCAGATCCATAATCTGCGAACAAAAAAGCAGGTTGCGTTTCAGGTTCGATGCATCTGCAATAACTATTACAAGATCGGGGTAACTTTCGTTATTCTTATTCAGCAATACCTGGCAGGCTACTTGTTCATCAGCACTTTTAGGGTATAAGCTATAGGTACCGGGTAAGTCTATAACATCAGCAACTATATCGCTACTTATGCGGGTAATACCTGTTTTTTTATCAACGGTTACACCGGGGAAGTTGCCCACTTTCTGGTTTAAGCCCGTAAGAGCATTAAAAAGAGAACTTTTCCCGCTGTTAGGATTACCAACTAATGCTATAGTGTACCTGTGGCGCATGAAGTGCGCAAAGTTACTGATAGATAACCGCGTTAGCTACATGCGGCCATTTTTAGCTATAAAATTTCCCGAAAAAGAAAATGCTAGTGGAAAAGGGTAACGTTACCCTTGATGGTATTGGTACGGAAAGTAGATGAAGAGCGATATTCCAATAAGTAAACATAAGTTCCTGCTTCAGCCGGAGTGCCTTTATAACTGCCATCCCAACCTTCGTCTGCATTTGTAGTGGTAAATACTTTATTACCCCAGCGGTTATAAATGTTCATCTCAAACCTGTCAACAGGACATGTAATTATTGCATTGAAGCGGTCGTTCTTACCATCATGATTGGGGCTAAATGCATTAGGCACTACAATACATTGGTCGCATTCTGAAAGCGTAACATTAATACTATCGATATAGGTACCACATTCGTTATTTACGGCGCGCCTATATACACCTTCGCGATTGGGTGTAATACAACAAACTGATTCACCGGTACTCCACTTATACGTTACATCTTCAAGCTGGTTGCCAATAGGTACCCTGTATTTTTCACACATTGTTATGCTATTCGGCATTTCTTCCTTTGGCGTGTACTTTACATATACATGAACAGCAGCTTTATCGCTTTCGCAATAGCCTATTTTTTGTGTAGCGTACACAATATTATCGCCCGGTTGCTTTGTGTATAAATACGGTTGATAAGGGTTGCCTATCACACTTTCTTTACTTGAATACCATGTTATGTTTTCACCTTCAGCCGGAATAGTTATCTGGTCGCTATTCTGGCAAACCATAGTGTCGCGCAAAACAGGTGGTGGTGTTGGCGATTGTACATAAACGTTGATAGTATCTGCCTGAATACCACATTGATTGTTGGCAGTAAGATAGTACTTACCTGTTTGGCTTATTAAAATACGGTCTGTTGTTTCGCCCGTGCTCCATAAAAAATTACTGAAGCCACTGTTGGCTTTTATAGTTAAGGGCTCATTATTGCAGGTGCCAGTATCTTTGCCAAGAGAGAGTTTTACACCGGGATCGAAGTAGACATGAAATGTATCTATATAAAAATGGCAATCGGCGGCCGACCTGCACCAGTAGGTGCCTTCCTTTGTAATATTCACCTGGTTGGCATGGCCACCTGAGTTCCATTCATAAGTGCCATCTAAACCACTACTTTTAAGATCGACAGAAATAGCGTTCGTATCGCAGAGTGCTATTTCATGCACTATTTTTTCGGTATCCGCATTACCTATCTGTATTACACTAAAATCATCGAAGTACATGTAGCTACGATAGGTACTAAACCCAGGATTGGCCGGTATTGGCGATGCCTGAATGAAATTAGGAACGCCACCGGTATTGAAAACACCTACGGTCATCCACTCTTCACCACCTGTTGCTGTATATATGGTGTTTATCTTCACCCAACCACCGGTGTCAAGTATATAGCTGCCGGGGGTATTTACCACACTGTAAGATAGTGTCATATTACCTCCCGACGTTTGAACAATTTGCGCGTCGGAAAAATGCAGTCCTACCTGATCGAGCGAAACATAATTGAAATCAGGAAAAGCCGGGCTAACGGTTGGACTAACATAAAAGCTAACACAATAGCGTCGGCCTGCAATCATAGGTGCTAATAATTTGCACTGAATATATTCCCGAAAATCATCTTTCCAGTGTCCGTTATCAACTGTTGCCTGCCAGGCAATGATACCGGTAAAGGCATCGCCTGTATGTGCATACTGATAGCCAAATGTGGCCTCAGGTACATGCACTCCACTACTTACTGCGGCGCAACTGTTAAAATAATCAGGAGAGCCTGATTGCATTGGGCTTATCCATCCATCAACGGTAGGAAAGCTGCTATATGTGGGTGAAAAGTCTATACTGCCTATATTGTTCGGGCAATTATTCATTACCTCGAAGCCCGGGTTGGGGACGAGATTTTGTGCCTTCACAAAAAAAGGTAATATAAGCGCTATTAAAAACGCTAAATTTTTCACCATACTTTAACTAATAAGCTATCTGGCTATATATAGACGAGCTTAAAGTTATGTTATGTTGGGTATATACTTAGCTTTTTTAGCTAATAAATCATTTGCTCAATGCAGCTATTAACTCACGGTTAAAAGCAGGAAGATCAGCGGGCTTACGACTGGTAATCAGGTTGTTATCTATTAACACCTCTTTGTCTTCCCAGTTTACACCTGCATTTTTTAAATCAGTTTGCAAGGAAGGGTAAGAAGTCATTCTTCTACCTGCCAACAATTTTGTTTCAATAAGGGTTTGCGGACCATGACAAATAGCTGCAACAGGTTTGCCCGATTGCAGCATTTCTTTTGCAAATGACACTGCCTTTTCATTTAGCCTCAGCTTATCGGGGTTTATAACGCCACCCGGCAAAACAAGAGCGTCATAGCTATCTGTCTTTACTTCATCAATATGTTTATCTACAGGTAGCTCTATACCCCAGTCGGTATGGTTCCAGCCTTTTACTTTTTCTTTTTGCGGCGAAATAATGTGTACCGTATATCCTTCCTTTTCCAGTGCCTCTTTAGGCGATGTAAGTTCTTCCTGTTCAAAACCATTTTCGGTGAGTATGGCTACGTGCTTTGTTTTCATAGTTATCATCTTTTATCAGCAAGAATAAAACTTCATGCCTTTGAATAAAACGAAAAGGGAGGCAATGCCTCCCTTTTATATTACTTGTTTAAAAAGGTTATTCTGCAGAAGCAGAAGGCTCTTCTTTCTTAATTATTTGACTAATAGAGAATACTATTTTCTTTTCTTCTTCGCTATAGTCTGCTTCTACACTATCGCCTTCTTTTATGCGATGGTTTAGTATTTCTTCCGCCAGCGGGTCTTCCAGATATTTCTGTATTGCCCTATGCAGCGGCCTTGCACCAAACTGAACATCGTAACCTTTTTCAGCTATGAATTTTTTAGCAGAAGCTGTTAGTTCTAACGTAAAGCCCAATGTGTTCAATCGTTTCAACACATCTTTCATAATTATATCGATGATCAGTGCAATATGCTCTTCAGTAAGCGAATTGAATATGACTACATCGTCGATACGGTTCAGAAATTCTGGTGAGAAGGTGCGTTTCAGTGCTTTTTCTATCACACCACGGTTGGCATCTTCTACATTTTCTGCTTTGGTTGCTGTAGTGAAACCTACACCCGTACCAAAATCTTTCAACTGACGTACACCAATGTTAGACGTCATAATGATCAAAGTATTCTTAAAGTCTACTTTGCGGCCCAGTCCATCAGTCAGCTGACCATCATCCAGCACTTGTAACAGGATATTGAATATATCCGGGTGTGCCTTTTCAATTTCGTCAAGCAACACTACAGAATATGGTTTACGGCGTACTTTTTCAGTCAGCTGTCCACCTTCTTCATAACCCACATATCCCGGAGGCGCACCTATAAGGCGACTGAGTGAGAATTTCTCCATGTATTCACTCATATCTACACGTATCAGCGCGTCGTCGCTATCGAACATGTAGCGTGCAAGTGCGCGGGCCAACTCTGTTTTACCTACACCTGTTGGGCCCAGGAATATGAATGAGCCAATAGGCTTACGGGGATCTTTAAGCCCTACACGGTTACGCTGTATTGCCTTTACTATTTTCAGTATTGCTTCATCTTGTCCTACTACTGCGCCTTTCAGGTCATCGCCCATGCGGCGCAGTTTGGCACTTTCTGCTTCCACCATACGCATAACAGGTATGCCGGTCATCATACTTATCACTTCAGCAATATGCTCTTCATGTATCGGGTAGCGCTTATGCTTACTTTCTTCTTCCCAATCTGTCTTTGCTTTTTCCAGTTCTTCGCCCAGTCGTTTTTCTTTGTCGCGCAGTGCCGCTGCCTCTTCGAAACGCTGGCTTTTTACAACCTTATTCTTTTCTTGTTTTATTTCTTCTATTTTCTTTTCCAGGTCCAGTACACTTTGCGGAACGTTGATGTTCTTCAGGTGTACACGTGCGCCTACTTCATCCATTACGTCTATCGCTTTATCGGGCAACAGGCGATCGGTCATGTAGCGGTCGCTCAGTTTTACGCAAGCTTCAATGGCATCCTGATCGTAGGTAACGTTATGGAAATCCTCATACTTAGAACGTATGTTATTCAGTATAGTTATTGTTTCATCAACACTTGGTGGTTCTATAAGTACTTTCTGGAAACGACGGTCTAATGCACCGTCTTTTTCAATATACATACGGTATTCATCCAGTGTAGATGCACCAATGCATTGGAGATCTCCGCGGGCCAGTGCCGGCTTAAAAATGTTCGAAGCATCGAGCGAGCCCGAAGCACCACCAGCGCCTACAATAGTGTGTATCTCATCTATAAAGAGAATCACGTCTTTGTTCTTTTCCAGTTCGTTCATGATAGCTTTCATCCTTTCTTCGAACTGGCCACGGTATTTGGTACCTGCTACCAGGGCAGCAAGGTCTAAACTGATAACGCGTTTATCGAACAGTACACGCGATACTTTTCTTTGAACGATACGCAAGGCTAAACCTTCTACGATAGCCGTTTTACCCACGCCGGGTTCCCCTATCAATATCGGGTTATTCTTTTTGCGGCGTGAAAGAATTTGAGACACACGCTCAATTTCCTCTTCCCGGCCAACAATGGGGTCTAAGTTGCCCAATTCGGCTAATTTGGTAATATCACGACCAAAATTATCTAAAACCGGCGTTTTAGATTTTGCGTTGCCAGCCTGGCGACGCTGCTGTTGAAACTGGCGGCGTTCATCATCTTCCTCAAATTCTTCCGATCCCGGATCGCTGCCGTAGTCTCCGCGGGGCGCATCGCCTTGCAGAATGCTTAGCTCACTCTTAAAACGTTCGTAATCAACATCGTACTGATGAAGTATTTGCGTAGCAACGTTTTCTTTGTTTTTAAGTATTGAAAGCATAAGGTGTTCCGTTTCTACCGTTGTGCTTTTCAATGCCTTTGCTTCCAGCACTGTAATGCGAATTACTTTTTCAGCCTGCTTTGTGAGGGGTAAACTGTTTATATTAGCTAAAGGCTTGTTGTTCTTGTCTTTAATAGCTACTTCCAGTTCTTTTCGCAAGTCAAACAGATCAACCTGTAATGCTTGCAGTACGCGAACAGCCAATCCATCTCCTTCTCTAATCAGCCCCAGCAAGAGGTGTTCTGTACCAATGAAATCATTGCCCAGACGCAGGGCTTCTTCGCGGCTGTAAGAAATGATCTCTTTGACCTTTGGTGAGAAATTTGAATCCATTTGTCCTATCCTTGTTTTTAGTAAAATTAAATATTATACAAGTCGTTCAGTATTGGGTTTTGCTATATCTATATTGCCTTTGCCGAATGAACTCTCTACTAAATATACGAAACAAATAATAGGAGAGATATGTTAATTTTAGCCTTGGTTTTAAGATAAACTTATCGCTACCAAAAAACTGTCAGTGTATGGAATTCAAAATTGATACCAAGCCAACCTATATACAAATAACGCCGATTACCAATCATGCAGATGCTAATTTGACAGGTGCTTTAAGCCAAAAATGTAAGGAGCTTACCGAAAGCGGCAGTCAGAATTTTATTGTAGATCTTCATAACTGTATAGATGCTGATGCAGATGCGCTTAGCAGCCTGGCAGATATACATGCGGCCCTTTACAGTAAAAACCATTCGCTGGTTTTTACCAACATACAGCCTGAAGTATTTATTGCCCTTAAACAAACTGAAGTAGATAGCATTATCAACATTGCACCTACTTATGATGAAGCAATAGATATAATAAGTATGGAAATACTGGAACGTGATTTATTTGGGGAAGAAGAACAAGGGGAGTAACAATATTATGAAAGTAACCATACTAGGTAATAATTCTGCATTACCGGCTTTTGGCCGTCATCCCACCTCGCAAATTGTATCGGTTTATGGCGAAGACATATTACTGGATTGCGGCGAAGCTACTCAAATACAAATGCAGCGATTTGGTTTCAGGTGGCGCAAAATGCACCATATATTCATAAGTCACCTTCATGGCGACCATTATTTTGGCCTGCCGGGCCTTCTTAACAGTATGAGTTTATTAGGCCGCACCGCTGCTTTGCACTTATATGCTCCTGCCAACCTCAAAAAAATCATTAACGATATTCTGCATGTGGCCGATACTGAATTGGCATATCCATTGCATTTCCATCCTTTACCCGAGGGCAGCGAAATGTTGGTTGATACTAAAGAATTTTCCGTAACCTGTTTCCCGGTCAATCATCGTATAACCTGCCATGGTTTTTTAATAGAACGGAAAACAAAAGGGCGCAAGCTATTGCCCGATAAATGCAGGGAGTACGAGATACCTGCATACTATTACGATAAAATAAAACAAGGTGCTGACTATGAGCGTAAAGATGACAGTATAGTAAAGAATGAATGGGTGACTGAAGAAGGCCCCAGCCCTAAAAAATATGCATATTGTGCAGATACTGTATATAGTGAAGCCATAATACCTTACATAAAAGGTGCTGACACTATTTACCATGAATGTACCTATTTACATGCCGATGCGGAAAAAGCTAAAAACCGTTTTCATAGTACTGCAATAGAGGCTGCAAGAATAGCTTATTTAGCAGGAGCCAAGCAATTGCTGCTTGGGCATTATTCTTCAAAATACCGCGATGTACTGGCATTTCAGGATGAAGCTGCCACAATATTTCCTAATGTGCAGGCAACAATTGAAGGTGCCGCCTACGAAATATAAAAAAACCGCCAATGGCGGCTTTAAAAATTAATATTGTTGCTTGCACTATAAGCCCGTAAGGCAGATACCAATTGAGTATGGTGTAATTACCGGGCCTACATTTTCTTTATATAGATTAACCAAATTGTAAGTGCCCATTACTGAAAAATTACCCCAACCAATACGTGCGGTACCGGCCACACGCCAGGACTCTAAATATTGCTTGGTCACAACCTTCTCAAGCGATTTTGTTTCATTCAGCTTAGCCTTGGTGTGCGCACCTATAAGCGTGCCTACACGCAGCCCAATAGCTGCTTTAAACCCTTTATTCCTGTTTTCTTTATTCCCAAAAAAGCGCAGTTCGAAAGGCGCCTCCAGGTAGGCTGTAGTCAATTTATATTTTTTATAATCACGTGTTTCAGCTAGAAAAACCGCCTGGTCACGCGCTGTATCGGTTGCATTGATCTCCTGATTGTTCAGGTATATATTTGATGTGCCAACACCCAGGCCCAATGCAAAACTGAAGTTAGATTTTTTAATAGGAAAATCATAACAGATATATGCATTAAAGCCCCTGCCAATACCTGTAGTATGTATGCTATCGGGCTTTACCCAGCCTTCATAGGTAAATTGCAGCATCAAAAAATCGCGCGATGGCTTCTCAATCGTGCTCTTTGTTTTTGTACTACCTTTTTCTACCTCTTGTGCCCATAGGGACATATAGGGCAACAATACTGCCGCCATCAAAAAGGCGAAGCGCTTTATCATAAATGGAAATTAGAGCGCAAATATAATAGCTTACCTATGGATATTTTGTTAAAAAAGATTTTCATATAGTAAGTAGGGCTTGTAAATATCCTTTTCTTCATTGGTTGTGGAATTAAGAAATTTACTACCTTTGCCCTCCGGAACAAAGATGGAGGTAGTAGCTCAGTTGGTTAGAGCATCAGATTGTGGTTCTGAGGGTCGTGGGTTCGAGCCCCATTTATCTCCCGT
Organism: uncultured bacterium; assembly: GCA_965650105.1. Classification (GTDB taxonomy): domain Bacteria; phylum Bacteroidota; class Bacteroidia; order Chitinophagales; family Chitinophagaceae; genus Polluticoccus. The sequence goes on from CBFGNI010000004.1 coordinate 10,430, forward strand.
TTTCAACAAAAAAAGCGTCTTATGGCGCTTTTTTTATTTACAGGCATCTCATATCTTAGTATCTTTACACCTTGTATTTTTTTGATAAGTAATTAATAATAAAATTTAGTAAAATGAGCTTAGAAGTAACAGGCAAATTATTGGTAAAATATGACACACAGCAAGTAAGTGAGCGATTTAAGAAACGTGAATTTGTAATGGAACTGGCGGAAGAAATAAATGGCAATGTGTACACCAACTACGCCAAAATGCAGCTGGTTCAAAATAAATGTGAGATACTGGACCGTTTTAACGAAGGCGATAGCATAAAAGTAAACTTCAACATAAAAGGCAATAAGTGGGAGCGCGATGGTAAAGTAAATTATATTACCAACCTTGATGCCTGGAGAATAGAAGCAGCTAGTGCAAATATGCCATCGCAGCAAAGCACACCTGCGTACAATAACAACGGCACCAACATGGGTGGTAATAATGCTGGTACCCCTAACTTCTACAATCCATCGCCGGAAAGTGTAGATGACCTTCCTTTCTAATTAATTTTTGCCAGGCTGTAACTTTTTCCGTTCAGCTACGATATACTTTCCAATGCCGCACAATTGTGCGGCATTGTTTTAATAAGCAAAACATAGTTTAATTTTATAACCTAACATATACTTGCTCTATGCGTCGCCATTTTCATTCAATAGTTTTCCTGTTTGCAATAATACTTTTAGGCAGCTGCAACAGCGTACCTGATAATGTACGCTTCATTCCCCAAAACGCAGTAGTTGCCATAGGCATACATACAAACGAAATAGGCAAAAAAATAGCCTGGAATGCTATAACCGGCAGCAAATTGCTGGAGGAATTGAAGAAAAGAAAATTGGCAGATAATAATACCAGTATAGACCCTGAAGCGATAGGCATAGAGTTGAATAGTGTGAGCTATATCTATATGAAATCGGATAAACGATTCAGCAACGGTAACCGTGTTACTGCGCTGATATCGCTTGAAGATGTGGATAAATGGGAGGTATACGTAAAAAAAGCATTTCCCAATGTTACGGTAAAAGCAAAAGGCCAACGAAAAGAAGCAATGCTGGCCAATGGTATGTACACAGGATGGAATAAGGATTTGCTGATTATAATGAACACTATACAAGTACCGCAAGATTATTCCGTTGCGCAGTATATGAACAATATAGATGGTGATGACTCGGACACTACCATTATAGTTGCCGATACCCTGGCCCTGCAACAACCTCCTGCAATTGATGAAACGCAACTGCAAGCCGAGATGGATAATGCATTCAGCATTAAAAAAGAAAATTCACTGGCAGAAAACAAACGCTTTACCAAACTGGAAACTGCCGGCCATGATATAACAGTATGGGTAAATTACGATGAAGTAATGAGCTCATATAGTGCGCAAGGCATGTCAGGAATGATGGGTATCAATATCTCTAACGCACTATGGAAAGATGCTGCTTTCGCTGCAGGGTTCGATTTTGAAAAAGGGAAAATAACCGGCGACATGTTTTATTATTCACCTGAAGAGATGAATGAAGTAGCAAAAGAAATGGGCAAAGAAGCCGCCAGTAAAGAAATGATAGCTATGCTGCCATTACAGCAGCCTGATATGGCTTTCACATGGCACCTATCTCCCAAGGGTCTAAAAGGCACGCTGGATAAAACGGGACTATTGGGGTTTGTAAATCTGGCCCTATCGCAGCAAAATCTTTCTGCCGACTATATTTTTGATGCTGTGACGGGTGACATGGCTTTCGTTGTAAACGATTTTTCCGTAAAAAAAGATTCAACTGCCATAGCTACTTATTACAACACTGCCACTGGCATAGATAGTGTAACAGCACAAAAAGGTTATAAACCCGATGCACACTTTTTATACGTGCTTAAAATAGGTAAGAAGGAAAACTTCAATAAACTATTGCAACTGGCAGTAGTTAATAAAGCGTTGAGAAGTACAGGACCTAATACTTATGCTCTTGCGGCTAGCCAAACACCAATAACACTTATCACCAACGATAAATACCTGGTTTGCGGTAATGATGCTGCCCAGGTACAAGCTTTTTTACAGGAGGCCAATAAAAAAGAAAAAAAGGATGAAAATATTAGCTCAACGCTCAACCACCCTGTTGGTATGTATATAAATATAGAGCGTATGCTTAATAGCTTCAACCCGTCAGATATGCATTCAGCGAAAGACTCTATGATGTTTGTACAAACCAAAAATTTGCTGCGTAAAGTAACAATGTATGGTGGCGAATTCAATAATGGCAGCTTTAGGTATAATATGTCTGCCGATTTTATGAATAAAAATGAGAATTCGCTATTGCAAATGATAGATTTTGCCGTTCGGATGAGTGAACTGGAAAAAGATCCAAATTTAACCGCCACCCTTTACAAATAATCATTAATTATAATAAATATCTTTAACAGGCGGTTTATATAACATACAACAAATTGGGTGGCCTTTGATTTGTTAACTATTTTTTATAAACTTGATGAAATTTTCATCAGAAATGGGCAATCATTCTTCAATCTATAAACTCGCTTTAGTAGCGTTTTCTGCGCTGGTAATACAAAGCTGCGGAAAGCGGGAACCACTTGTTGTTGACAATGGTCAGATCATAATAAAGCCATATTCTTTATATATTGTTGATACATTCGGCCAAATAACTAATACTAATGATGGCAATACATACCGTACTGTATTCGATCCATCGGGCCTGCCAGGGCGTGCTATCGCTACCTCGGGCGAAAATGTTATATGGGCACAAAGTAATGGCTTATGGAGTTTAGACCATAAGGATAATACCACACTGCAATTCAATCCTATAAGAATAGATATTAGCCCTATAGCTTTCAACCAGTCTATGGTTTTAGATGTACCTGATCAACACCGTATATATATGGCTGGTAACCAGGGCAAGGGTGTGATTTATAGCGATTCAAATGGCAAAGCGAATACCTGGAAGGTTGATAATGCATTTTCTCCTACACTATCAGGCAATGTATTGATGACTTCTTTTGCATTGTTAGATGATGGTGCTGTAGCAGGTTACGATTATGTGAATAACCGGATATTTATAAAACCTGACGTTAATGCATTTTGGGAAGAAAAAAAGAATAAAGACCTGCCTGCAGGTGGTAAATTCTTTATCTCGCACTTGCGCAATACGCTTGTTGCTGCTGATTCTTCAGGCGCTAAAGGCATTTTCTTTAGTGAAGATAAGGGTGACAGCTGGAAGCCATATACCGGCTTACCAACAGGTGCACAGGTATTGTGTATGCAACCTGTATTTGGCCAGGCGCTACTGGTTGGTACGGTAAGAGATGGCTTATTCCGCTTACCGCTTAATAGCACAAATCTTGAAGGCGTTAATAGTGGTCTTGACGCGGGTGCCGTAATAAGAGGTATTGCATCAAAAAGTAACTTATATAAAAACGACAGAATTGTAGAACTGGTTTACCTGGCTACAGATAAAGGTATTTACCGTAGCTTGGACATTGGTGTAACATGGTTCCTTGCTAAGCCAGATAATTCTGTACTGATATATTAATCATCGCTTTCTCCTAATAAATCATTCAGGTCGCGCCGCTGTTTCTTAGTGGGGCGGCCTGTTTTGCTTAGGCGCTTACCCGTATAAAAACTCGAAGTAAGTACTTTATTCAATTGCTTATCTTCTTCCGAGGTAATATCAACATAGTTCTGTATAGCAACTTCATAATTACCCCTGCTTTGTAGAAGGCCTGTTACCTCAATGGTCCATTTACGTTCCTGTGCTTTTATATCATATCTGTCGCCAATAGCCACAACCCTTGCAGGCTTTACATTAGCACCTTTAAATTTCACTTTGCCTTCGTCGCATGCCGCTGTAGCCTGGCTGCGTGTTTTAAAAATACGGATAGCCCATAAGTATTTATCTAACCTTAGTTTGTCGCTGCTCATGCTGTAAATTAAAAAATTGCAAGAACATCAACATAGAATGCTTATAAGCGTTAGGGGTTTACTACTTTTGATGCTTAGTTGATACATATGCATTCTCTAGTCATTTTTGCATCGGGTGGTGGTACTAACGCCAAGGCAATTATAGAATATTTTAAGAAAACAAAGTTGGCACAGGTAACGCTGATAGTGTGCAACAAACCGGGCGCAGGTGTGCTAAAAATAGCAGAAGAGGAGGGGATACCTACATTACTCATCAATAAAGAAACGTTTAAGCAGCCTGAACTATTGCAACAAATACTGCAGGCTAAGCCATCTCTTATTGTATTAGCTGGTTTTTTATGGAAGGTGCCGGATGCGCTCATCAATGCATTTCCCGGCAAGATCATTAATATACATCCGGCGCTGTTACCCAAATATGGCGGTAAAGGCATGTATGGCCAGCACGTGCACCAGGCAGTAGTTGGTGCCGGTGAAAAAGAGTCAGGTATTACTATTCATTATGTGAATGAGGTGTATGATAGTGGCAATATAATACTACAGGCAAGGTGCAGCATTGGAGAAAACGATACTCCTGAAATGCTTGCCGGTAATATACACAAGCTTGAACATTTTTATTTTCCAAGAACCATTGAGTTCATTCTTAACAACCTGTAGCATGTAATATTTCTTATAATAGAAGTGCTGCGCCGGGCAATATTTGAAATTATTGCAACGTTTTAAATTTCAGTACATTTGATAGCAGCAGTATATTATGAAAATCAGGCACCTTTTATCTCTATTATCGTTTTCTCTTTTATCCGCAGCATCACTATCGGCACAAGATAGGGTCATAGGCCAATGGCGTTCGCACTTGCCATATAACAAGGCAATCTCAGTAGCTAGCGATGGGGTAACCGCATTTGTCGCCACCCCTGAAAGCTTTTATACCTACAATCTGGCGTCAAAAGAAATTACACCGTACAGCAAGGTGGAAGGCATGTCGGATGTTGGTATGTCTTACATAGGGTACGATAACAGCACGCAAACTGTAATACTTGCATACGCCAATAGCAATATTGACCTATTTAAAGACGGTAGCTTTATTAATCTGCCCGATTTAAAATTGAAAGCAGTAACAGGCAGTAAGACCATCAATCATATTTATACCGATGCCGGACTGGCATATTTAAGTACCGATGCCGGAATTGTGGTCATAAACCTTGAAAAAAGTGAGATCAAAGAAACCTACGAATTTTCTAAAGACAACCAACAGATACCCATTAGGGGAATTACTATTGCGGGAAATGATATTTATGCAGCAACTCCCTCGGGCATATTCAGAGCCAATAAGAATAATATAAACCTGCAAGATTTTTCAGTTTGGGTACAAGTAGGCGACGTGCGCGATTTTCGCAGTATCGCTTCTGTAAACAACAAAGTATTTGTTACCGGTCCCGATACACTTTATTCTATTGAAAATGATGCATTAAATCCCATTTATCGTTCCGACTCAAATACGCGCCACCTGGATGCTGGTAACAATGGTGTATGGCTAAGCGAAAACTATGAGAACTATACAGGGGAAATCAAAAAATTCGATATAAACAATCAGATTGTCGATTCCGTTAAAGTAGGAGGATTCCCGGCCCAGGTAGCTGACTTAATGAACAGTACAATATTAACAGCTGACGATATAAATGGGTTAATTATACGCCAGGAAAATGCCGGCGAAGGTTACGCACTGGAAAAGCCACAAGGCCCGTCATCAAGCAGCACGTTTGATATTTATGCCTATAACAAAGAAGTTTGGGTGGCGCATGGAGGGTACAATGAAAAGTGGATATTCAATAACCGGCCAGATGGTTTTTCAGGTTTTAACGATGAAAAATGGGTACAGTATAAATTATACGATTACCGCCCATTCGGCGATACCATGTTCGATTTTATACGCATAATAAAGGGGCCAGATAACAATATATATGCAGCCTCTTACCAGGGTGGTGTTTTTGTATTAAAGGCTGATGGAAGCACTGAGCTGTATAAACAAAATTCTATACTCGATTATTCATATACCGCACCGGGTAAATACCTGGCTACAGGTTTAGCGTTCGATAGTCATAGCAACCTTTGGGTAACCATGTTTGGTGGCGATCATGAATTGGCCGTAAAAACGAAAGAAGGCAATTGGTACGAGTTTTCCGCCGCTTCTCCTCGCCCTATATTGCATTCAGCAGCCGATATTATCATAGATGATAATGACCTTAAATGGTATATAGCCCCATTAGGCGGTGGTGTAATGGTGTACGATGATGGTGGTACGATAGAAAACCCCAATGATGACAGGTATAAAAATTTACTTTCCGGCAAGGGAATAGGTGGCTTACCTGATAATGAAGTATATAGTATTGCAAAAGATAAAACCGGCAATATATGGGTAGGTACCGCTAATGGCATAGGTATTATTAGCTGCCCTAACCAGGTGCTGGATGGCAGCTGTGAAGCTGAGCTACGCGTGGTGCAGTACGATGATTTTCCAGGCTACCTTTTTGCCAACGAGCAGGTAAGGGCTATTGCAGTAGATGGTGCCAACCGCAAGTGGATAGGTACCAATAATGGGGTATGGTTACTGTCGCCCGATGGAGATAAAATAATCTCCCGGTTTTCAGCCGAGAATAGTCCGCTATTCTCAAATCACATTCAGAAGATAACGGTAGACCAAATAACCGGCGACGTATATATAGCTACCGATAAAGGCTTAATGAGTTATCGCGGCACAGCCACCGAAGGCGGTACTGAAAATAAAGATGTGGTGAGTTATCCTAACCCTGTACCGTCAGGCTATAAAGGCACTATTGCAATAAAGGGATTGGTTGAAAATGCTGATGTACGAATTACCGATATTTCAGGGCAGCTGGTATATCGCACTACTGCACTAGGCGGCCAGGCAATATGGAATGGAATGGATTATACAGGCCATCGCCCCCAGTCAGGCGTTTACCTTGTTTTCATTACAAATAAAGACGGTTCGCAAACACATACAGGCAAAATTGTTTTCATGGAGTAAATAATGCTGCAGACTACAAAGGGAATAATGCTGCGTGCGGTAAAATATGGTGAAACAAGCCTGATATGCAGCTTTTTTACAGAAGTATATGGTGTACAATCTTACATAGTACAAGGCGTACGTACATCTAAAACAAAGCACCAGCGCGCAGGTTTGTTACAACCCGCATCGTTGCTTGAGCTAACTGTTTATTACAAACCCCAGCAAAGTCTTCAGCGGCTCCGCGAATTTCAGCCAGCGTATATCTATACTTCTTTGCAGGAAGAAGTAGTAAAAAATAGTGTAGCATTATTCTCAGTTGAATTTTTGTTACGCCTGCTTCCTGAACACGCGCCAATACCTGAGTTATTCTATTTGGTGTACGAATATTTCTGTATGCTTGATAAAGCTCGGGTTGAAGATGTAGCAAACTACCCTTTGCATTTTATGGTACAATGCAGCCATATACTTGGCTATAAAATAATGGGTGAATACACTCCGCAAACTCCTTACCTCGATCTTGTGGCCGGTGCGTTTACCGATCATCCCCCTCATGAACATGCCACACTTTCAACTACTGACGCTGAATTAATGGGAAAATTTCTATCGGTTAATGATATCCAGTTATTAAAAAATATCGAGTTAAACTCGGAAACAAGAAACAGGCTGCTTGACTGGTATTTGGCATTCATTCATCGCCACACACAACACATGGGCGCATTAAGATCGCTGGAAGTATTGCGTACTATTTTACATTAGCCCTCGCAGCCAACAAGGCGCAGCCCGCCATAAAATACAGCTACCCACACAAGTCCCTTAATAAGGAAAAACAAAAAGCCCGCCCAACCTATACGCTTAAGCCACAAGGTCAGCTTCCCTTTCTTTTTTTCTGTAGTAGCATCGTTATTCTCCATTTGTATCAGCACTTAAGCGTGTGCTGTTGCAGGCGCAAAGCTACATCATAATTGTATTGCCTGACACTACAAAATGATATGCGGTAATAACCATTTTCAATTTTTAACTATTCTGCCTTCGTTTGTACCACAGTTGTCATTATTTTGCATCTATGCAATTGAAACAATACCTCACCTTATTTGCGTTCAGCGGTTTTGCCACGGTTGCTACCGCACAAAATATAAAAGGATATCCGCAAGGCTATTTTCGCAACCCGTTAGATATCCCCATTTCACTGGCCGGCAATTTTGGCGAATGCCGTCCCGGCCACTTTCATAGTGGTATGGATATAAAAACCCAGGGTAAAGAAAATTTTGCAGTGCACGCTGCTGCCGATGGATATATATCGCGCATAAAGTTAGAGAAGGGAGGGTTTGGCCATGCGCTGTATATAACACACCCTAATGGATACACTACTTTATATGCACACCTCAACAGGTTTGCTGACCCCATACAGAAATATATTGTAGCCCAACAATACAAAACTAAAAGCTGGCTGCAGGATATTACCTGCACTCCCGATCAATTTCCTGTAAAACAAGGAGACCAGATCGCGCTATCGGGCAATACAGGTAATTCTTATGCGCCGCATCTGCATTTCGAGATTAGGAATACTAAATCAGAACATCCGCTCAACCCACAGCTTTTTGGCTTTGAGATAAAAGATGATATAGCTCCTAAGCCCACACAACTGGCACTATATGATATGAGCAAAGGGGTTTACGAACAAACACCTCGTATGTTTCCCCTCACAAAAAAGGGCGATACCTATTATACGAATCAAGACACAATAATTGTAAATAACGATCAGATAGGTGTAGGCGTAGTAGTAAACGATTATATGAATGGCAGCGACAATACGCTCAATTTTTATACGGCCGAGCTAAATATGGAAAAGACCAATTTCATAACAATAACATTGGATGATATTGGTTATGATGAAACAAGATACGTAAACGCTTTTGCCGATTATAAAAGTAAAAAACTGACAGGTGAATGGGTGCAATGCCTTTTCCAGATGGATGGTAATAGGTTGGATACCATCTACGACTATACTACGCAATACAGAAAGTACACCGAACGTGGTAAACTGGAATTTAGTAACAACCAAATTCCTAAACCCGTTGATATAAAACTGGTAGATGCGGCAGGCAATGCCAGTACTATATTTTTTTACATAAACTACAAGCCCAAAGAAAAAGAGAAACAAGATTGCTCTTTTGAAAATACATTCACCATATTCAAAGAAAAAGATTTTGGCAACCCCAATATATCTTTTACGCTGCCCGACGATGCTCTATATGAAAGCCTGTGCCTGGATTTTAAACAATCGCCCGATGCAAATAGTTACTCCGACAGGTTTACCATACACAAGCCTTACGTACCATTGCACACTTACTTCTTACTGCGTATAAAACCTAATAAAGCCATACCCTTTAAAGAAAGATATAAAATAGCGCTTATCTATAATGATGGTAAAGCAGAAACCGGCTCTGCTGCTATGTACGATAATGGTTGGTATAAAACTAAAGTGCGCGACTTTGGCGAATATCGTCTTGTGTCAGACGTTACCCCCCCGGTTATTACACCTGATCAACCAAAAGGAACAGATTTTTCTAAAACAAGCAGAATAAGTTTTACTGTGAAAGATGCCATCACATCTGTCAAATCTTTTAGTGCCGAGGTAGATGGGCAATGGCTTTGTTTTGAGCAAAGCGGTAATACGTTTTTTTACGATTTTGATGAGCATTGCCCAAAAGGGAAAAACAAATTGGTGATTACCGCTACCGACGAAAATAGCAACGAAGAAAAACTAACTTATACTTTTACCAGATAATGGAATTAACAGCAGGCAGCAAAGCGCCCGCATTTAAAGCGGCCGACCAGAATAATAATACAATTTCACTTGGCGATTATAAAGGACAAAAGGTAGCCCTGTTCTTCTATCCGGAAGATGATACGCCTACCTGTACCGTAGAAGCCTGTAACCTGCGCGATAATTATTCGTTGCTGAAAAAACACGGCATTGCCGTAGTAGGTGTAAGCCCCGATGAAGTTGCTAAACATAAAAAGTTTGAACAGAAATTCGAACTACCCTTTACTATGTTGGCTGACCCGAAACATACCATACTGAACAAGTATGGCGTATGGGGTGAGAAGAATTTATATGGCAATAAGTTTATGGGCGTGAAGCGTACTACGTTTTTAATAAATGAAGACGGTACCATTGCGCATATCATAAAAGGGGTACGCTCCAAGAACCATGCGCAACAAATACTCGATGCATGGAAAATTAAAAGCTAAGCTTTGCGCTACCCATTATTGTAAAATACTTCGTGTGAGGTTCGGTAGGCAGCTTTTCGGGTGCCAGCCTCCAGATAAAGTCAACACGAAAAATGCGTAGTATGTTTTCTATACCTGTACCTACCTCCAGGTATGGGCTGCTATTCAGGGTACGGAAGGCATATCCTTTATCGAGGTTTAACGTTGCATTTTTATCGCTCAGGCTTCCTATCAAACCTTTAGCCGTCCAAAACTGCCGAAATTTTAATTTTCTTACACCCGGTATATAGTTAAAAATACCACCTCCCAATGAATGCTCTATGTTTAGGCCAGCATACTGATCGCTAATGAACTCGTATTGGTTCATCATGCTGAACGCATACTTGTTATAGATATAAGTTTCATTTCCGGGGTGTATCTCCAATAGCGCATACGGTAGTGTACCATATACTTTCCCTGCAAATGCATTTATATACAATTCGCCAAGAGGGGCAATTTTAATATCATCAGATATCGTAGCCGATATTTTTTTATACTCATAGCTACTATGCAATAACCCTTTCAGGCCTGCAGCCAACCTCAATTCAACAACCGGATATTTACTGCCAAGGCTTACACGATAGTAATTACCTTCTAAAAATCTTTCGTGATACGCATAGCGTAGTTTCACGCCAACTTCAGATGTATTTAGTGTATTGGTTGCTACTCCTTCTTCGTTCACAAATATTTTGTCTGAAGGTAATGGGGTGTAAGGTGTATATAACCTATGTACCCAGCTGAACATGTGGCTAAACCCTGAAAAATATTCTTTGTAAAAATCGAAACGGTATTCGTCGGCAAATACCAGTTTCCTGGGTATCCCTTTTCTTCTTACCGTAAGGGCCAATATATTATCGAAACCTACATTGTCGTAATAAGTTACTGTGCGGTCTATGTCATGCGTGCGCGATGCAAACAAATACATTCTGGGCTTTCTGCCCAGTAACCAAAAACCGCCAATATTATATTTAAACCGTTCATCCTTTGTGCCATACGCCACATAGCCATTCAGGTAAATATTTTTGAACAGCTTAGGTGTTGTACCCATTGAAAAACGGAAACGGTTTCCTTCTATCCTGTTCCGGCTGTATAAGCTCCAGTAAGGCCCCAGCTCAATAGGGCCAACCTCTTTTGTACCTGTAATGAAAAACGTTACTATATTTCTGAATTTGCGATACACCGGGTCATGCTCCAGCGTATCAAACATATAATAAATGGCCGCCTCATTTTTGGTCAACCCTTCGTGCCTTAAGGGTTGCCAAAAAGTATCTTCCACGTTGCGTGCATCGTCTGCCACCACTACTTCAGGGGCTGTTTTACTTAGTGTATCTGTTATTGAAGCATCGTTAATCACAATGTCTTTGTACGATAAGGTACGCCTGGCTATAAGCCCTGGTATTTGTGGCAGTATTTTACCGGCTACCAACTCTGTTGTCAGGTTTTCTTTAGTGCAAAACCATGTTGTATCACCCAGCAAACTAAATTGCTGGTATAGCGATGCACCTTTCACCCAGTTGATGTTTGCTCCTTTGGGGATAGCGCCATCTATATATTGCAATGCACAGCTGGTATCCACTATATTCATCTCACCTGTAAGACAATTCTCACCTTCACGCAGCGGCCTGAAGCTTAATTTCATTACCCTTCTGTGTTCTACATCTATAGTATCTACAAACCTGTATTTATAAAAAGCCAAACCTCCGTCACCCAGCGGGCTCACAAACTTTTTATCAAACAGCAACCAGTAATTATCATAAGGATTTACCGATAAATACATACTACCCATGTACTTCATGATGCTTTTATTATTAATGCCCCTTATCTGGTTAGCCTTAATATATTCCCTGGTTGCTTTAGGGTTTCTCTGGTAGTAGTAGTCCGATAATGTTTCTATTAGAAAGAATGGTAAAAAAGGTTCAGGCCCGGTAGTGGTATCCAGGTTATCATAAATATATCCGAAGTGCTTTATATAAGGTATTGGTAACTGTTCAAATTGTTCTTTTGTCAGGTTAAGCAGGTCCACCTCTATTTTACTATAGGTCTCGTATTTATAATTGTTGAACCGTGCGGGGTCATTATACTTTTTATGCGCTATCACTTTCCGCATAAAGCGTATGGCCGGGTCTTCACCTGCATGCACAATTACTTCATTCAACAATTTGCCTTCCGGTGCCAGGGTTATATTTATTACCTGGGGTGTATCAGTATGCTGTATTACCGTATCTATCTGTTTGTATCCTATCACATACACCCTTAGGGTATCGTTTTCTATTTCATCATAACCAATAGTAAATGCTCCTTCCTCATTGCTCAATACGCCATATACAGTACGTGGAAAGAAAAGGGTGACATAAGGTACTACATCACCCGTTTGCTGGTCGCGGACAACACCCCTTATCTGGTGCTGTGTTTTTATAACCCTTACCCCGGGAGCCAGGCTGCTATCACCAGCCGGGGTAACCTGGGCTTTTGCTGTTTGGCAAAAGCATGCGATTGCAATTAGTAATATTTGTAGTTTCCTTATCACAATAATATAGCTCACAACCTGTGGGCTCCTATCCATCATTTAAAAAAAGAATGCAAAAGTACTACAGCTTTATGGCAATCCACTATATTTACATTCTTGTATGGATTTGAAACGCTTTAGAGCAAAAGCATCAAAGAAAAAGGGCCGCCTAACCGCTTTTCTCCAAAAGCTGGATAAGATTGTTCCTGAAGATATGCCCGCCTTGGTAGCTGAAGTAGACGCTACTGTTTGGCGCGACATTGACTGCACTACTTGTGCTAATTGCTGCAAAACCATGACGCCTACCTTCACTCCTAAAGACATAAAACGCATATCAGCACACCTGGATATGACGCCAAATCAGTTTAAAGAAAAGTGGCTGTATAAAGAAGAAGACGCCGGCGATTGGGTAAATGTTAATCAGCCATGCCAGTTTCTTATAAACGATATGTGTTCTATATATGAAGTTCGCCCGGTTGATTGTGCTGAATTTCCGCACCATAATAAAAAACCGTTCGATTTGTATAACGATACTTTTATACAAAACCTGCACCGCTGCCCTGCCACTTTTACTCTCATTGAACGGCTGGAACAGCGGATACGCAAGGAGTACGAATGGTAGAAATACTACTGTATTAAGCTTCCGCTAACATCCCCTTATTATATTTGCTTACATAAGCTAACTTAGCCTTTATGTCAGAGAAGAAATTGTTTTTGCTGGATGCGTATGCACTTATCTACCGTGCTTATTATGCGCTGATACGCGCGCCGCGTATTACCAGTACAGGCCGTAATACCAATGCACAATTCGGGTTCACTACTACACTGATGGACCTTATCAATAAAGAAAAACCTACCCACCTTGCAGTAGTTTTTGATACACACGCACCTACCGAACGCCATACCGATTTTGCAGATTATAAGGCGAACAGGCAGGAAGCACCTGAAGATATTCTTTCCGCCATACCAGATATAAAGCGCATCATTAAAGGGTTCAACCTGCCTTGCATGGAAAAAGACGGCTTTGAAGCCGATGATGTGATAGGCGCACTGGCGCACGAAGCTTCAGACATTGGCTATACCGTGTACATGGTAACGCCCGATAAAGATTACGGGCAACTGGTGCGCGACAATGTATATATCTACAAACCTGCCTACCAGGGCGGAAATGTAGAAATTATGGGGCCTAAAGAAGTGTGCGCTAAATGGAACATAAAACGCGTAGAGCAAGTAATAGATATTCTTGGGCTGATGGGCGATGCGGTTGATAATATTCCCGGCATACCGGGAGTAGGTGAAAAAACAGCCGCCAAGCTTTTGGCAGAATACGATAATATGGAAAATATTCTGGCCAATGCCGATAATATAAAAGGTGCGTTGGGCGAAAAAGTACGCAATGGCAAAGAACTGGCCATCATGTCGAAAAAGCTGGCCACTATTATAACCAACGTGCCTGTCTCTTTTCACGAAGAAGACTTTCGCGTAAAGGAATGGAATAAAGATGCGCTTACAGAAGTATTTGGCGAACTGGAATTCCGCGCACTGGGTAAGCGCCTGTTAGGCGACGACTTCAACGTAGTAGATAAAAACACACCAACCGATCTGTTTGGTAATGTTATTCATCAAAAAACACCGGCTACTAAAACGGCACCTGCTACAGAAGCCGCGACACCCGTTGTTGATGCAGCTGAAGAATTAGTGCCACTAGCCACCAACAATATTGAGAATACACCACATAATTATCATTTGGTAGCAGATGAGGGGGCAATAGATAATTTGGTTACACAACTTTTAGCGCAAAAAGAAATTTCATTCGATACCGAAACCACGAATATTGATGCTAACCTTGCCGACTTGGTAGGTATGAGTTTTTGCTGGCAGAAGGGGGAAGCCTATTACGTATCACTACCTGAAGATAGGGAGGGAGCAATCAATATCATCAATCGCTTTAAGCCTGTTTTCGATAAAGAAGATATTCTTTGGATAGGGCAGAATATAAAGTATGATCTCACCATGCTTAAATGGTACGGCTTCGCACTGAAGGGAAGTATATACGATACCATGCTGGCTAACTACGTGATAGAGCCGGAAGGCAAACGAAATATGGATATACTCAGTACCAAGTACCTGGGTTATCAGCCCGTATCCATCGAAACGCTTATAGGCAAAAAAGGCAAAGGGCAGTTGAACATGCGCGATGTGCCTGTAGAACAGGTAAAGGAATATGCCGCTGAAGACGCAGATGTAACATTGCAATTGAAACAGGCCTTCGACCCGCTGATGGTAAAACAAGAAGTACAACCTGTGTTCGATAATATAGAAAATCCACTAGTACCTGTTTTAGTGGATATGGAATTTGAAGGTGTGGGTGTAGATATCAACTTCCTGAAAGATTATTCAAAGGAACTGGAAAAGGATATACAGATAGCAGAAGAGAATGTTTACAAACATGCTGAAGTAAAATTCAATATCGGTTCGCCCAAGCAATTAGGTGAAGTGCTGTTTGAAAAAATGAAACTGGAAGGTGGGGGAAAGAAAACAAAGACCGGCCAATACGCTACCGGGGAAGATGTATTGCAAAAGCTGCGCAACAAACACCAGATAGTGAGCGACATCCTTGTGTATCGAGAGCTTACCAAGCTGAAGAGCACGTATGTAGATGCATTGCCTACACTTATCAACCCACGTACCGGCAGGTTGCATACGTCATTCAACCAGACAGTAGCTGTAACCGGCCGCTTAAGTAGTAATAACCCTAACCTGCAAAATATTCCTATCCGTACTGATCGCGGTCGCGAAATTCGAAAAGCTTTTGTACCTCGCGGTGAAGGCTGGAGTCTTATCTCTGCCGATTATTCGCAAATAGAATTGCGCATCGTTGCTTCCATTAGTGGCGATGAAAATATGATTAAAGCGTTTGTTGAAAATAAAGATATACACACAGCTACTGCCGCCAAGGTTTATAACGTTGAAGAAAAAGACGTGACCTTTGATATGCGCCGTGCTGCAAAAGCCGTAAACTTTGGTATCATTTATGGCCAATCAGCTTTTGGCCTTGCAGAGAATCTTAGCATCAGCCGTACAGAAGCGAAGACGATCATTGACAACTATTTTATTCAATATCCATCTATCAAAAAATACATGGATACTTCCATCAATTTTGCGCGCGAGCATGGATATGTGCAAACATTGAAAGGAAGGAAACGCTATCTTCGCGACATAACTTCTGCAAACCAAACCGTACGCGGATATGCTGAACGCAACGCCATCAACATGCCAATACAGGGTACTGCTGCTGATATGATAAAACTGGCTATGATCAACGTATACCGCAATCTTCAGAAAGCACAATTACGTACCAAAATGATATTGCAGGTGCACGATGAATTGATCTTTGATGTGCCGAACGATGAGATCGAACAGGCAAAGCAGATCATTAAAGAAAGTATGGAAAGCGCAATGGAACTGCCGCATAGGGTACCGGTACAAGCGGAAACGGGTAGTGGTGCAAGCTGGCTGGAAGCACACTAATTATTTTTGAAAGGGTGCCTTTCTTCCCAGGCACCCTCGTTCACAAAATTCTTTTGCTGTTTTTGCAGTACGCGGTTGCGTATGTATTTGTTGCGTATGTACAAATATGTTGAAAGGTAATTGGGTTTGCAACCTAAACGGGCTTTAGCCTCTAATGCGGTGCGGCCAAGAATCAACTTATTTTTATTGAACTCGATCGCTTTCTCAATACTCAGGAAAAGTATGTTGAAGTAAAGCTGAAAAGCGTTGTTCTTTTCATAGTTGAACCCAATGTAAAACATGTCGAACACATCGCCCTTCAGCCATGCACTTAAAAATCCTACCATCACTCCGTCTTTATACATGCCCCATACTTTGAATTCATTTTCATAATGCTGTTTCAGTATCGGTATAAATGTTTCGTTCAACAATCCAATCCTTACTTGCTGCTGCTCGGTAACGTTATTATATAGTTTGTAGATGTTTGTTTTTTCTTGTTCTACTTCTGCTGCGCCCAGCTCTTTTACTTCAATACCATTTAATGCGTTTCTTACTTTCCGGTAGCGTTGTGCATATTTATGCTTCAGTGCTTTCTCATAATCATGCATGCCTTGCCATTCTCCCGGGACATCCATCTCCATAGATATGTCGTTGCGCAGCGATAGATATTGCGGTGCATAGTTCTGGAAATATGTTACCAATTCATCGGCCATATCCTTTACTAATACAGTGTTGGCACAAGTTTCCTTTAGCGCCGTAGTTATTGCATATTGGTAATATTGATAGGCTTCAAAAGATGTAAGTTCAGGAGCATAATAAAACGATGCTACATCATGCCTGAACAAATGGCCGCCCACAAGCATTTTAGGTTGCATCAGGCTAGCATAAGCATTCCATGTTGCAAATTGCCAGGCCTTTACTTTTTGTGCATTTATATGTTGAGGCTTTAGTTGCAATAGCTGGAAATAGACTGCGGCTACAGGTCGTCCTTTATCAGTTATCAGTAAATAACGAAACGAAATATCCGGCAATTTCGAATGTTCTGTAATCTTTAGCTGGTCGCTTTTCAGGAAATGGTTCTCAGGTAAAAAATCATCCCACATATCGGGCAGCTCACTGCTATTCCTGTAGCTATATACATTGCTATCTATCGTGGGTGGGTTACGCTTCATGCAGGTTTTTGCTTTTCCATTAGCATGTGTGGTATGCCTACTTCCGTAAATACATTGCCAATTGTAGTGTACCCAAGTTTTTTATAAAAGTCTGTTGCTGAAGTGCGTGCATGCAATGTTATTTTATCGTATCCGTTTTGCCAGGCATACGCTTCAGCAGCAAGCATTATTTTTTTACCAATACCGCTTCTTTGCAGGTTTTCCTTTACAGCCATTTGCCTCAACTTTATAACGCCATCATCTTCTGTTCTTTTCAACATGATGCAGCCAAGCACTTCACCATTTTGCTCAGCAATTATTATATTATCTTTCTCATCATCGCTCAGATCTTCATCAGCAAGCGATAGCCCGATTGGTTTGCGCAATATTTCTTCACGCAGATCATACACTTGCGGGTATTTCGCATCAGTCGTATCAATAATTCTTGTAGAAAGCTGCTCACTCATTACAACTTAGTTCAGTTCTATTTCTGTTGTAAGATTTGTCTTTACATTAAATTCTTTAAACTCCTGGCTTGAAGTTGGCGCACCTGCAAATTTACGGAATGCCACACGGTAATTGCCGCGTTGCAAACGCAGCTTTTGCTTTTCCAGGTTGCCGGTAATATCCATTTTATAGAAGCTAACAAATTGGTCGCCCAGTTGGTAGTACAAAGCTATATTGCCAATATTGTTGGTATTGGTAAATTGTACATAACCCGGTTTCTCAATTTTAATAACTATTTCCGCACCAAATTCCAGGTCAACACTCTTATGGTCAATTGGCAAAGTGTTTATTTCTATATGATAATTGCCTGGTTCGTATTCTACCTCCTGCGTACAAAGCTGTTTGTTAACAGGCCCTACCTCAAAATTCTTTTTTACTCTTGCGGCATACTCAACTACAGGTTGTGTAGGGTCGTCTTCGTACTCAAATCTTAGCGATGCCTTATTTACCTGTATCATGTATTTGTTCTTACTATTGGCGCGCACTTCTATATTAGACACCAGTAGATTGCTTTTGCCGGTTACAGTGAGATTGTAGATACCCGCCGGTATTTTTTGTGGGTCAGGGTTACCACTGGCATTCACCATTCTGTAAAATTTATGTACCTGTGCATTCGTTTTGGGGTCGCGCAGTACTATTTGCGGGTTAGTTTGGTAAAACTTTCCTTTCCCATCGGTAAAATATATTTCAAGCGTGGTTTCTGTTGCCTCCTCTCTTTGTATAGTGTACTTGGCTTCTTTGGGTTTAGTTGTTTCAGCAGGTGTGGAAGGCTTAGGTTTGGTTACAATTCTTGGTGCGGGTGGTTTGGTTACCGCAATTATCGAATCTTTACGTTGCTTAACACTTGTCACAGGGGTGGTTGCTTCTACAGGCACTTTAAAAACAGGTACTCTTATTTTTTTGAAAGAAGGTGTTTCATACCTCATCTGGTAAACAAATCTTGTTTTTGCCTCCATGCTTATCAGGTATTCCTTAGCCCTGATGGGCATCGTTTGTTTGGTCAGGTCTATTTGCTGCGTTACAGGTATTTCTTTAGCCGGCACTTCTTTGGGCTTAGGTATTGGTTTTGGCTCTTCTTTTTTTACCACAGGTGGCGTCGGTACCGATTCTTCCTGCTTAGTTTGCGGCACTTTGAAAGTAGGTATGTTCACCTTTAGCGCACTCGGCGTGCTTACAGCGGCCTGTTGCAGCAGTTTCTTATCTATGGTGCTCAGTGTTAGTATTTTCTTATAGCCATCTACTATAGTGCCCACTGCCTTTGGTATGTCATTTTGCTGGGTCACCAGCAGGTAACTGCCCATACAGTTATATTGTTCTTTTAAAGGTGCATAGTCCACCAGGCTTACTATATAAGGTTTGAAATTTACTTTCTTTTCAAGAAGTGCTTTTACTACATCACATATATTGCCGTTACAACTTTCGCCGCCATCGGTTATCAGTATCAGGCTATAGTTGTAATGCCTGGTATCAGGCATATCGTTCTCCACTGCTTCTTTTATAGAATAGGCTATTGGCGATACCCCTGCAGGGTGTAAACTTTCCAGCCTCAGCGACATTTGAGCCAGGTTGTCTTTACTATACATCACCTCGCGTTTGGTATCGTAGCAGTTATTTTCCTGGGCCGGGTGTTGATGTCCGTACACACGCAGGCCAAATTCTACCTGGTTGTTTACTTTATAGATGCTGTCTATGAGTGTGGTAATGATCTTTGCAGCGGTTTTAAACCTGACTTCATCTTTCGCCCAGGGCTGCAACATACTCGATGACCCGTCGAGTAGCAGCAATATGCGTTGCTCTTTTTCTTCCTCAGCCTGGGCTGAAGCTTTGAAAAAGGAGATGGTCAACAATAAAACGAGTAGCAGCCTGTCAAAACGCATTATCAGGGAAATATACTTGTGGCAAACCTACATTAAATGCCTGAAGATTAATAGGATCGTATATACCTCTAAACGCGTGAAAATTGGTTAAAGTATGCCTCCTCAGGATTATATGTATATTTTAACGCTTTTGATGCTCCTATAGGGTAATATTATCGGTTTTTGCAACTATAAAGGGACTTAAAATAACTAACTTTGCGCTGCATTATAATTTATTATGTCCGTTCCTACACAGATAGTTGAAGATGTAGTTATAAAGTTTGCCGGCGATAGTGGCGATGGTATGCAGCTGACAGGTAGCCAGTTTACCAATAACACTGCTTTGATAGGCAATGATCTTTCTACCTTCCCCGATTTTCCGGCCGAGATACGTGCCCCGATAGGCACTTTACCCGGCGTTAGCGGTTATCAATTGCATTTTTCGAGCAAGCGCATATTTACACCCGGCGATAATTGCGATGTATTGGTAGCCATGAATGCTGCTGCATTGAAAGTAAATCTTAAAGCATTGAAACCGGGTGGAATTATCATCGCCAATACCGATGGTTTCGACAGCAAGAACCTTCGCCTTGCCAACTACCCCGATGGCGTGAATCCATTGGAAGATGGTAGCCTGGTAGGATATGAACTGCATAAAATAGATGTAACCAAACTTACCCGCGAAGCCCTGAAGGATATACAGATGGGTGTAAAGGAAAAAGATCGTGCGAAGAATATGTTCGTATTAGGTTTCCTTTACTGGCTGTACAATCGCGACCTTACCAGTACTTTCTCTTTCCTGCACGATAAATTCGGCAAACGCCCCGAAATATTAGATAGCAATATCAAATCGCTGCAGGCCGGCTATAATTATGGCGATACAGTTGAAGCATTCACTACCCGCTATAAAGTTGAGAAAGCAAAACTACCGGCAGGTAAATACCGCAGCATAACAGGTAATACAGCATTATCTTATGGTTTGGTTGCCGCAGGCGAAAAATCGGCATTGCCTATTTTCTTAGGTACCTACCCAATTACCCCGGCATCAGACATCCTGCACGAATTATCGCGTTTTAAGAATTTCAATATACGCACCTTTCAAGCTGAAGATGAGATAGCGGGCATAAGCGCTGCTATTGGTGCTGCTTATGGCGGTAGCCTTGGTATCACAACTACGTCGGGCCCCGGTATGGCCTTGAAGACCGAAGCCATGGGCTTGGCAGTAATGCTGGAAATTCCTTTAATGATCATAAATATACAACGTCCTGGCCCATCAACCGGCTTACCTACCAAAACCGAGCAAAGCGATCTGCTGCAGGCATATTACGGCCGCAATGGTGAGTGCCCAATGCCGGTTATATCTGCCTCCACCCCCAGCGATTGCTTCTTCGCTGCTTATGAGGCTGTACGCATAGCCGTTCAGCACATGACCCCTGTTATTTTGCTGAGCGATGGTTATATAGCCAATGGTGCTGAACCATGGAAATATCCGCAAAGTGCAGACCTTGCTCCTATAAGCGTTAATTTCAAAAAAGGCCTTGCAGAGGGTGAAGATAAATTTATGCCTTACCAGAGAGATGAAAAACTGGTACGCCCATGGGCTGTACCGGGTACGCCAGGTCTGGAGCATCGCATCGGTGGCCTTGAAAAAGAAGACATAACAGGTAACGTTTCTTACGATGCCGATAACCACCAGCACATGGTGAAAACCCGTGAGGAAAAAGTAAACCGCATTGCTGATTATATTCCTTTACAAACTTTAGATAGCGGCCCTGACACAGGTGATGTACTTGTTCTGGGTTGGGGTTCTACTTATGGTGCTATAAAAAGTGCCGTGGCAGAGTTGCAGGCACAAGGTAAAAGCGTAGCTCATGCACATCTACGCCACATGCGCCCGTTCCCTAAGAACCTGGGCGATATGCTGCGTAGCTATAAAAAAGTACTGATACCAGAAATAAATAACGGCCAGCTGATAAAAATTATCCGCGATCAGTTTATGATAGATGCGGTAGGCTACAACAAAATTAAAGGCGTACCTATAACACGCACCGAACTGGCAACAGCTATAGGAGAGTTATTATAGATCTGTTTCCGTTTCTTTTGGTAAAGATGTCTGGTCAATAACGTACAGCGGCCTGTCGCGTACGTTGTTGATAATTCGGCTTATGTATTCCCCTATTATACCCAGGCACAGCAACTGTACGCCCCCAAGGAAGGTAATGCTGATAATGGTAGATGCCCAACCTGGTAGCGTCGACTTATTAAAGAAGAACGCATATAGCGCATATAAAATAATAAAGAAAGATATCAGGCAAACGGTGAAACCCAAATTGGTCGCTATTTTCAGCGGAGAATCGGAGAAGCCTGTTATACCATTAAATGCAAGGCGAACCATCTTCTTGAACGGGTAATTCGTTTCACCGAATTTACGTTCATCTCTTTCATAGGTTACATAAGTATTCTTAAATCCAAGCCAGGCTATTTGCCCCCGTATATATTTATCATACTCCTTCATACGCTTCAAATACTCCAGCACATCGCGGCCTATCAGGCGGTAATCTCCTACATCCAGCGGTATCTCAAACGATACCAGGCTGGCCATAAGCCGGTAAAACATTTTAGCAGTAAACAGTTTAAAAAATGTTTCCCCTTTACGTTTGCTTCTTTTAGCATACACCACTTTATACCCATCCAGGTATTGCTGATACATTTCTTTTATCAACTCGGGCGGGTCTTGCAGGTCGCCATCAATAGTCACAATAGCGTCGCCGCTGGCATAATCCATACCTGCGCTTATAGCTATCTGGTGACCGAAATTTCTTGAAAAACTTATATAGTGAAGCTTGCTGTTCTTTGTACAAGCCTCTTTCAGTTGTAATAATGAGGTATCGCGGCTGCCATCGTTCACAAATATTATCTCGTATGCATCCGTTACCGATTCGGCAGCACTGGTCATACGTGCTACCAACTGGTCAATGATTTTTTCTTCATTGAACACCGGTACTACTATCGATAGCGCTATATTCTTTTTCCGTTCCATTTAAATCGTGCTCTAAAATAGTAAGAATTTCCTTGCCATATGTAAAATGTATATCAGTAACTATTACTGGCGTCATTTTATTATACAGACAATATATTTACAGCAATTTACCAACCCTTAAAACATACATGTACATGCAGGAAGTAGCACTATTCTGGTTCAGGCGAGATCTAAGATTACAGGATAATGCAGGGCTTTATCATGCCTTGAGGTCTGGCTATCCTGTAGTGCCCGTTTTTATTTTTGACACCAATATTCTCGATGACCTTTTAGAGAAGAAAGATAAGCGGGTTGATTTTATACACCAGCAATTACGCAAGCTGGAAGACATCATCGAAAAAAAAGAAAGCAGCCTGCATGTATTGCAAGGAACGCCTGAAGAATGTTTTAAAGAGTTGATAAAACATTACAAAATAAAAGCAGTTTACACCAATACCGATTACGAACCTTATGCAACCGCCCGCGATAGGGGAATCGAAGCACTACTAAAAAAGCAAGGTGCAGATTTTTACAGCTATAAAGACCATGTCATTTTCGAAAAAGACGAAGTGGCCAAAGACAATGGCGAACCTTATAATGTGTTTACACCATATAGCAGAAAATGGCTCGCTACGCTTACCGATTTTTATTTAAAGCCTTATCCTTCTGCTAAATACTATAAGAACTTTTTTAGGCAATCACCTAAACGTATACCATTACTCAAAAGTTTAGGTTTTGAAGAAACAGATTTCCAATTTCCTTCATCGACACTAAATGAAGACATTGCAAAAGACTACGACAAAACGCGCGACTATCCTGCGGTAAAAGGGACCACCCATTTAGGCATGCATTTACGTTTTGGAACAATAAGCATTCGTGCATTAGCTGCAGAAGCAAAAGAGCTGAACAAGACTTTCCTGAATGAATTGATATGGCGTGAGTTTTACCAGATGATATTATGGCATTATCCGCATACAGCTACAGAAGCCTTCAAGAAAGAATATGATAATGTAAAATGGCGCAATAATGAGGCGGAATTCAACCGTTGGTGCCAAGGACAAACAGGTTACCCGATAGTTGATGCGGGTATGCGTGAACTGAATGAAACAGGGTTTATGCATAACCGTGTGCGCATGATCGTTGCCAGTTTTCTTACCAAACATTTACTCATCGACTGGCGCTGGGGCGAAGCTTATTTTGCAGCAAAGCTTTTAGATTACGATATGGCCGCGAATGTTGGCAACTGGCAATGGGCCGCAGGTAGTGGTTGCGATGCGGCACCATACTTCCGTGTGTTCAATCCTGAATTGCAAACGAAGAAGTTTGATAAAGACCTAAAGTATATCAGGCAGTGGTTACCTGAATTTGATACACTTAACTATGTACAACCAATAGTTGAGCATGCTGCTGCGAGAGAACGTTTTTTAGAAACCTACAAGAAAGCACTGAACGCAAATCGCTAACCCGCCCAACCTTCTCTATCAAGGCTGCGGTATTGTATTGCTTCTGCAAGATGTTCCGGTCTTATATCATCACTATCTGCAAGGTCGGCTATAGTGCGCGATACTTTTAATATCCGGTCATATGCACGCGCCGATAAATTCAACCTGTCCATTGCAGTTTTTAGTAGTGTTTGACTCACACTATTCAGCACACAAATCTCTTTCAGTTGCTTGCTGCTCATTTGTGCGTTGCTATACACACCTGCTTGGCCTTCAAAACGCGCAGCTTGTTTTTCGCGTGCTTTTATTACACGTTCTCTTACCGTATTGCTTGGCTCCGATGTTTTTTGCGAAGAGAGTTCGGTGAATGATACGGGTGTTACTTCCACATGCAAATCAATTCTATCTAACAATGGACCTGATATTTTATTCAGGTATCGCTGTACTACAACAGGTGAACAAGTACATTCTTTCTCGGGGTGATTGAAGTACCCACAAGGACAAGGGTTCATAGATGCTATCAGCATAAAGCTGGCAGGAAAATCGATACTCACTTTTGCGCGCGATATAGATACCCTACGCTCTTCCATTGGTTGGCGCATTACTTCCAATACGGTGCGTTTAAATTCGGGTAGTTCATCCAGGAACAATACACCATTATGTGCCAGCGATATTTCACCAGGCTGCGGCATACCACCGCCACCTACTAAAGCAACATCGCTTATGGTATGGTGCGGCGAACGGAACGGGCGTTGTGCTACTAATGATGTATTAACAGCTAACTTACCTGCTACCGAATGTATCTTGGTTGTCTCCAATGCCTCGTGCAAACTAAGTGGTGGCAATATGGTAGGCAGCCTTTTTGCCAGCATTGTTTTACCCGCACCTGGTGGGCCAATCAGTATAGCATTATGCCCGCCTGCTGCTGCTATTTCCAGTGCCCTTTTTACATTCTCTTGTCCTTTTACGTCGTTAAAGTCAAGGTCGAAATGATTTTGTGCATCGAAGAATTCTTCGCGTGTATTTACCTGTACAGGTTTCAGGTCATTCGTTTTTTCAAAGAAGCCTAT
>CBFGNI010000005.1:0-33776 GCA_965650105.1 uncultured bacterium
AGCGGAGCAACTTTATAAGTAATTATTTGTCCTTCATACAATCCTTTTTGCACATCATATTCAGAAGTTATTTTAAACTTCATATATGATGGGGTAATGCTAACAAGATTCAGTGGACTGGAGAAAAAAATCCATAGTTCATCTATACCTGCATTAATTACTTGTGTCGATCGTAAAATGTGTGTAGCCATGCTATAAAGGTCTGTATTAATATCATACCTGTTTATATGCCTATCAATACCAGTGGAAAATATTGTGGTAACTTAGAACTCACAGTAAGAAGATTATGATAGGTTTTGTTTTTTCCAAATATGCCGAACAAAGTGATGGTAAAACGCCATTCGATAAATTGTTGAACCTGTTTATGGAGTTGCTGCAATATACAAGCGGCGATGCTACTGAAGCTTTAGACTGGCTTACTCAGCTTGATAGGGAGCATAGGTTAACCGATAAAGAGTATGGTATTGGTGACTTTATTGATGAGCTAAAGGAAAAGGGATACCTGGAAGAAAACAATCGCGATGGGGCATATAAGATAACGCCCAAAACAGAAATGACCATCAGGAAGCGTTCGCTGGAAGAGATATTCGGGAAAATGAAAAAGGCGAATAGGGGCAATCACCAAACTTTTAAAAACGGACAAGGCGATGAAGTAAATCCGGAGATAAGGCCATACGAATTTGGTGACCTGTTAGAAAGTATAGACTATACCGGTAGCCTGAAAAATTCATTTATCAATCATGGTGTCGATCAGCTAAGACTAGAACAGGGCGATCTGGAAGTACATGAAATGGATTTTAAAACCCAAACCTCAACTGTACTGATGATCGACATATCTCACTCCATGATACTTTATGGAGAGGATAGAATAACTCCTGCCAAAAAAGTAGCGATGGCATTAAGCGAGTTGATAACAACACGCTATCCCAAAGATACCTTGGATATTGTAGTGTTTGGTAATGATGCCATGCAAATAGATATGAAAGATTTGCCTTACCTGCAAGTCGGTCCATATCATACCAATACGGTAGCTGGGCTTGAGCTTGCCATGGATTTACTTAGAAGGCGTAAAAACCCCAACAAGCAAATATTCATGATAACTGATGGAAAGCCTACTTGCCTTAAAATTGGTAACAAATATTATAAGAACAGCTTTGGGATAGATAGTAAGATATTGAACCGCACACTTAACCTGGCAGGCCAGCTAAAGCGGCTTAAAATACCGGTAATCACATTTATGATTGCAAGTGACCCTTACCTGCAGCAATTTGTGCGCGATTTTACAGAGGTAAATAATGGCAAAGCCTTTTATTCCTCGCTCGACGGCTTAGGCCAGTTTGTTTTTGAAGATTATGAACGCAATAAAAGAAAACGCCTGAGATAATTAGCTTACCAGGGTGCCCACTGCTTTTCCCGATACCACATCCAGCAAATTTCCCGGTGTGTTCATATCGAAAACAATAATGGGCAAATTGTTTTCCTGGCAGAGTGTAAAAGCTGTCATATCCATTACTTTCAGCTCTTTACTTATCACTTCGCTGAAGGTTAGCTTGTCGTAGCGTTTGGCATTTTTGTCTTTTTCTGGGTCGGCAGTATATATGCCATCTACGCGCGTGCCTTTCAGTATGACGTCAGCGCTTATTTCAACAGCCCTTAATGAACCTGCCGTATCTGTAGTAAAATAGGGGTTACCGGTACCGGCACCAAATATTACTACCCGGCCTTTTTCAAGGTGCCTCATGGCGCGCCGGCGTATATATGGTTCCGCTATCTGTTCCATTTTTATGGCGCTTTGCAGGCGGGTTTTCACGCCTACTTTTTCAAGCGATGCCTGCAATGCCATACCGTTTATAACGGTAGCCAGCATACCCATATAATCGCCTTGAGCCCTTTCTATTCCGGTTTCAGCTTCATTCATTCCCCTATATATGTTACCACCACCTATTACTATAGCCACCTGTACGCCAAGATCAGTAATGGCTTTTATATCAAGTGCATACTGTTCCAGCATCTTGGGGTCAAGCCCAAAGCTGCGGTCACCCATCAGCGATTCGCCTGAAAGTTTCAATAATACACGGTTAAATTTTGGTAACATATTCTACTGGTTTGTGCTGCAAAGAAATAAAACTATTGAAATACTGAGCCCTTTTTTCTTTAAGCAAAAAAATGTACCACAGTTGCCCGATAACCTATTCATCAAATGACGAAGCCTTGATATTGTCTACCACCAGTGGTTGGTTGCATTCATCTCCCCAGAAATAAATACAAACATTATCAAATGGCTCTTTGGGTATTTTGGTATCTACATATAGTTCTTTTGTTGTTCCATTATCTAGCCAACGGAACACACGAATCATATTTTCTTTTACTACGACATCTCCTTTTTTAAATCTAACAACAAATTGCGTCATACGCCAGGCTTCCCATTCTTTGAAAATTGACCTGAATGTACCCTGTACACGCAGCCATTTCGCTTGTGCAGGTTGGTATGCAAAGCAATATTCCGGGCTTGAGGATCTTTCTTTAATAAACAAGGAACAATGTCCGCCGATAGTGAGCGAAGAATCTTTTAGTGATGAACTATCGCATAGTTCAAAATCGTTGTTGTAAAGTGGCGTTAGCTGTTTAGGGGTGCCTTCAAATATATCTTTGGCATCCTTAAGTTTTTCTACTTCCGGACCAACATGATACCTGTAAATAACCCGCCAATAGTATGGGTTGGTCATTCCCCATGAATCATACAGGCCGCTACCGCCGTGTGCGTTGTAGGTGAACCATATATTGAAGTAGGCTAATAATACTATAACTGGCATTGTTACCCATTTCAATACGTGTTTTGTTGAAATATATTGCAGCAATGACGCAAATGGGAATAAGATTACCGGGTAGCTTTGTATCATCGCCCTGCCGCCAGTACCGCCATACCACCATATATCCCACGCTGATACTATATATAGATTTAGCGCAAAGAATAGAAGTATGGCTACTTTGTTTTTGCCCGTCTTTAAAAATGGTATAATGCCTATCAGACTACAGATCATTACTGGCGTATAGGTTATCCATCCGCTACGGTAACTAAAAACATAATCGCCCAGGTGAGGTCTTAGCCATGAAAACCCTTTATCCTGGTAACTATATACAAGAAATTCATTGGTAACATATTTCCAATAGATAATTTGAATACTACCAATAGCTACCACACATATGGCGCACACAAGTATTTTGGGAAAATTAGCTTTTAGGAAGAGTAATTTTTCTGTTATGGCCTTACCGGAAATACGCTCCATGCCCCAGAGTAATGGTATGAGGATGCAGATAATTTCCGATGGCCGTATAAGCACTGCCAGGCCACAGAGCAGCCCTATTCTTATAGCATATTTATATTGGGGCGACTTATTGAAGTAATATGTATTAAGTAGTAAAAATACATATATGGTAAATAGCCAATTATGTGTAAGGCTGCCATCAATAGCAGTGTAGTTGAGATAATTGGTACCAAATACCAGTATTAGTAGCATAATAGCTACTATCTTATCGCTGTAAAACAGCAATAGTAATTTCCTGAAAAACCAGATGCCTATCAGGGCTACCAGTAAACTTCCAAATTGTATGGCAAATTGATAGGGTATGGAAAAGCCATCAGCAGGGTAGCCCAAAACAGGCGCCAAGGCATGGGCTGTGAAAAATAATGGTAAATACATTACAGCCATACCTGCAGAATAGGTATTTACCCTGTTGCCGCTAGGTTCATGTACAAATGACTGCTCGAACCTCGGTGTGAAATTATATTTCTCAATAATACTGTCTCCAAATTTTTGTTGCTTTAAATCCTTGTAAATGAACAGAGAAGGCAGATACCAATAATACCCGCTTACGTCCCAGCCTAATGATGATTCGCCTGCAGGTTTGCCCCATTTAGGGTAAAAACTGAAGGTAGCATAACACATCAATACAAGGCAAGCAACAAAAGCATATTTCGATAAAATATTATTACGCATAAAAATATCCGTACTTCACTATAAATAATAACAATTGAATATTATTTTAGACTAAAGTGAGTAGTTTTAATTGGTGCTAATCTACTGTTTATATTATAAACTAAATTAGTAACCTTCTATCTAATTTTAACAAATGGCGCAAACGATACTACTGGTTGAAGATGAGAAAAAAATAGCAGACACTATCAAGTCCGGGCTTAGCGAACATGGTTACAATGTATCAACAGCTTACGATGGGTTAGATGCTAAAGAATTGATCGAGAACAATAAATATGACCTTATCATTCTCGATATCAATCTTCCTTCTATGAATGGTTATGAACTCTGTACCATGATCAGGGAAAAGGATAAAATGACACCGATAGTACTGCTTACCGCCCTGAACCTGACTGAAAATAAAGTACAAGGTCTGGAACTAGGTGCCGATGACTATATAGCAAAGCCATTCGAATTCAGGGAACTTGTAGCGAGAATAAGAGCTTTGCTAAGGCGCATGGAAACGCTTGAGGTGCCGGGAGAAGAGAAGATTCTTAAAATAGCCAACCTGGAATTAAATCTCGATAGTAAGGAGGTAAAGCGGGATAACCAAAAAATAAGCCTCACTGCAAAAGAGTTTCAGTTGCTCGAATATTTTTTGCGTAATAGGGGTAAAGTCGTATCGAGAGCAGATATAGCTAAGAGTGTTTGGGATATTAACTTCGATACTCAAACCAATGTTATCGATGTCTACATCAATTTTCTCAGGAAGAAAATTGATAAGCAGTTTACTCCTAAGTTAATACATACACACGTAGGTATTGGATATGTGCTAAAAGCCGAAGCAGATTAATGGGGATAAAAAACAGGATTACACTTACGTTTACCCTTATCATAACGATAATTCTCTTATTGTTATGTAGCGCTGTGTATATATTCTCGTATCGCGATAGGGTAGATCATTTTCGCCAAAGGCTTGATGGCAAAGCCAGTAATACTGCGGTACTTATCAATACGAAAGATTTTAATAATGACATGCTTAGTATGGTCAATGAATCTATTATCAGTTCATTGATGCGCAAAAGCATTCGGGTATATCAGGAGGCAGGTAACAGGGATAAATACTACCAGATATTTACGTACGATGATGATGGGGCGACACCACTTGGCCTGCAGCGTGGTGTATTAACATTATTATCGAAAAAAAATAAATTTTTCTTCGAAGATGGCGAGCGAACGGGTATTGCAATGAAAAAGACCATTGGCAAAGGCACTTATATTGTTTTGGTCTCTGCTTTCGACGAAAAATCAGTTTTATGGCTGGCGCAATTACGTACTATACTCATAATATTTTTCTTCGTTAGTATTGCGGTTTCGCTGGCTATAGTATACATGTTCGCTTCGAAAATTGTATCGTCTATCAGTAATATCAGCGATGAAGTATATCATATATCATCGGCTAACCTTTCTCAACGGCTATATCTTGGCGAGGGTAAGGATGAATTAGGAAAACTGGCTTCTAATGTCAATAAGCTATTGGATAAGCTACAGGCCTCGTTCGATACGCAACGCAGGTTTATTTCCAACGCCTCGCATGAATTAGCTACACCGTTAACATCCATAATCAGCCAAATGGATGTGGCCTTGCAAAAAGAACGTAGTAATGAAGAATATCGTAAGGTTATTACATCGGTAAAAGACGATATGCGCAGACTGGCCTTGCTGCTAAAAAGCTTGCTGGAAATTGCAAAGGCAAGTGGCTCGCCGGGTGGTATTGAGCTTTCAACAGTTCGCATAGATGAATTGCTGATGTCGCTGCCGGCAGATATAAAACGAATCAGCCAGTTATACGATGTAAGGCTCGATTTTGATGATTTTGCGGATGATGATACCGCTTTTTGCGTATATGGTAACCCCGCATTGCTGTATAGTGCATTAAGAAATATTGTGCATAACGCATGTAAATTTTCGCGTACCAAGATAGCTTATGTATATCTTGGCTTTACCGATACACATATTACCGTTTCGGTGCAAGACGATGGCCCCGGCATTTCACCTGAAGATTACGACCTGATTTTTCAGCCATTTTTCCGTGGGTATAAGCAAGACAATTTGATATATGGTACAGGTTTGGGCCTGGCGCTTACACATCGCATTGTTAGCCTGCATAAAGGACAAATAGTTGTTGATACTGAGGTTGGAAAAGGCAGTACCTTCAGGGTAGTATTGCCAAGAGAAAATAAGGCATAACTATCGCTTATATATATACGTATTACACTTCATATACTTATTGTACCTTTGCGCCGCTATGCGCATCGAAGTATTAAAGTCTAAAATCCATAGGGTAAAAGTTACCGAGGCCAATCTGCACTATATTGGCAGTATAACTATTGATGAAAACCTGATGGATGCCGCCAACTTGATAGAAAATGAAAAGGTACAGGTATTGAATATTGATAATGGGGAAAGGCTTGAAACTTATGTTATAAAGGGTGTTAGGGGTACAGGGATGATATGCCTTAACGGCCCTGCGGCCCGTCGCGTTTCGGTAGGCGATACAGTTATTGTTGTTTCATACGCCAGTATGGAATTTGAAGAAGCCAAAACCTTTAAACCAACCGTCATTTTCCCTAAAGAAGGGAATGTGCTATAATTATTATCTTTAATACCATGAACAAACGCACCCTGATTACGGTAGCGCAATACCTTGTTTTTCTGGGTTTAGGTATCGGTATTATTTATTACATGTTTCATAGCATGTCGGCCGACGATAAAGTCAGGATGGTAGCTTCTATAAAGCAAACCAGGCTTATACTTCTGGTGCCAGTTATTATAGGAGGGTTCTTCTCTCACTTCTTTCGTGCTTTACGCTGGAAATTGTTGCTTAAGCCACTGAAAATATTCCCCGGCACGGTTAATACAACCTTATCGGTGCTTATAGGCTACTTGGTTAACTTGCTTGTGCCACGCATGGGTGAGGTTGCTAAGTGTACTGTGTTGGCGCGATATGAAAAGGTGCCTGCAGATAAGATGGTAGGCACTATTGTTGCCGAAAGGGCCTTTGATGTGGTTACCTTAGGCGTAATTACTATTGCTGCATTTGCGTTGCAGGCCGATGTTATTGGCACCTATGTAGAAAGCAATTTTGGGGCATTCGCGGCTAAACGCACATTTTTTATAGGAGCCTTTACAGGTCTTATCTTTCTTATTCTGTTTATGATATTTATTTATCGCCGGAATAAAGAATCGAAAATTGCTAAATTCATAAAGGGAATGGCGGACGGGGTCTCGTCTATATTTCAAATGAAAGATAGGGGCAAATTTCTTTTTTATACACTTGTGATATGGGCTTTATATTGGTTTATGGTGCTATTAGGTTTTTGGAGTCTGCCAGGTACCGATCATTTGGGCCCCTTAGCGGCACTGGTAGTTTTAGTATTTGGTAGCGTGGGTATGATAGTTACACCCGGAGGGCTGGGTGCTTACCCAATACTTGTAGCGCAAATACTTTTATGTTATTCAATTAGCGTGAGTGATGGTAATGCTTTAGGTTGGGTTTCATGGCTGGGGCAAACTTGTGTTATCATAGTTTTGGGGGTGTTGTCTTTAATAATATTGCCTATTTATAACCGTAATAAAAATCGCCGCCATGCACAAGCTTCAATGGATAGAGAATAAGATACTGCCCGATTTGGCACTTCTGGAACGCAAATGCAACCAGTGGCGTACTATTAATAAAAAAATAGTTTTTACCAATGGTTGTTTCGACATATTGCATCGTGGACATCTTGATCTCCTGGCCAAAGCTGCAGATCAGGGCAATATTTTAGTAGTAGGCCTTAATGCCGATGCGTCTGTAAAGAGATTGAAAGGTACCCAGCGCCCGGTAAATACACAAGATGACAGGCTTTTTCAATTGGCATCATTATTATGTGTAGATGTAGTGTGCCTGTTTGAAGAAGATACACCGCTCCAGATGATTCAACAAATAAAGCCTGATGTGCTTGTGAAAGGAGGGGATTATAATATAGATACTATTGTAGGTGCTAAGGAAGTAATTGCTAATGGCGGACGAGTAGAAGTTATTCCCTTTGTTGAAGGATATTCAACTACTGCTTTGCTAAACAGTATTAAGAAATTGTAAATTCAATAACGTCAATAGGCTAAAACTACCTTTCTCAAATATGGCCGCGTAGTTTTGCAATCAATTAAGGCCACTCTATTTTGAAGGTAAATAAACACATAGCAAGAGATATTAGCTGGTTGTCTTTTAACGCCCGTGTGTTACAAGAGGCGGAAGACACAACCAACCATATTTACGATAGGCTACGATTTTTAGGCATTTTTTCTAATAATCTTGATGAGTTTTTCCGGGTAAGGGTTGCTACTCTAAACAGAATGGTACGCCTTGGCAAGTTTAGCCGTATACATCTGGAAGAAAACCCGGAAAAAATATTAGAGCAAATACAGCATACTGCTATCAATCAGCAAAAATCGTTCGATAATACCTATCAAAATATTATTGAAGAGCTGGCGAGGAAAAAGATCTTTATTAAAAATGAAAAAGATCTTACTAAAAAGCAGCAGGAGTTTATTACTACTTATTTCGATGAAAAGGTGCGTACACAGATTGTACCACTCATGATAGAAAGTATTCCGCACATACCTTTATTGCGCGATAAATCAATTTACCTGGCTTGTGTGCTGGGTAATGATACCAACCCTATGTTACAGCGTTATGCGCTGATAGAAATACCAACTAAAGTATTGCCACGGTTTGTAATTCTGCCTTCTGAAGGCCATGAAAAAGATATTATTCTGCTTGAAGATATAGTACGCTATAACCTGCCACATCTTTTTGCTCCTTTTGGGTTCAACAACTTTTTGGGTTATATAATAAAAGTAACCCGCGATGCAGAACTGGAGATAGATAATGATGTAAACACTAATCTTATCGATGAGCTGGAAAAAGGATTAAAAAATCGTAAGAAAGGCCGCGCTACCAGGTTTGTGTTCGATAGGAATATAGAAGCAGGCTTACTCGACTACCTTATTAAAAGGCTTAGTTTATCTAGGAAAGACAATTTAATACCGGGTGGCCGTATTCATAATTTTAAAGATTTTATGAATTTTCCGCCGGTGGTTTTTGATGATTTGAAGTTGAGGAAAAAACCGTTTGTGCACCCTGCTTTGAAACAGCCTTGTCGCATAATGGAGGTAATGGAAAAAAAAGATGTGATGTTACACATGCCGTATCATTCTTTCGATTCTATTATTGATATGTTACGCGAGGCGGCTATCGATCCTTTGGTACAAAGCATAAAAATTACCTGTTACAGGCTTGCGAAAAACTCTAAGATCATCAATGCCTTGATCAATGCGGTACGTAATGGTAAACATGTTACTGTAGTACTGGAACTTAGGGCGAGATTTGATGAAGAGGCCAACCTTGTTTGGAAAAAACAACTAGAAGAAGAAGGAGTTAAAGTGATACATGGCCTGCCTAATATGAAAGTACATGCCAAAATATGTGTCATTAAAAAACGCGAGCTAAATAAGACCAAACAGTATGGGTTTATTTCTACAGGCAACTTCAATGAGAATACAGCGGAATATTATGGAGATCATTGCTTGCTCACAACCAACCGAAGAATAATTGCCGACATAAATCATGTGTTCAATTTCCTTGAATCGCCTACGCCAAAAGTGGAAAGCCTTACAAATTGTAAAGTACTGCCTGTGGCTCCATTGAATATGCGTAGGCATTTTATGGATCTGATAAATAAAGAAATAAAAACTGCTCGCAAAAAGAAACCGGCTTCTATCATCATTAAGCTTAATACACTCAGCGACCAGTTGTTCATTGATAAAATATATGAAGCGGCAAGAGCCGGAGTTGATGTGCAGCTAATAATAAGAGGTGCCTGTTGTGTATTGACAAAACAGAAAATATTTAAAAAAGAAATTAAAGCCATCAGTATAATTGATGAATATCTTGAACATGCAAGAGTGTTTGTTTTTTATAACGATGGTAACCCGCGTGTTTATATTTCTTCAGCCGACTGGATGGTGCGCAACCTTGATCATCGGGTAGAAGTAGCCTGCCCGGTGTACGATCCTGAAATAAAACAAGAATTGATAGATATTTTGCAAATACAACTTGCTGAGAATGTGAAAGGAAGAATTCTGGATAATGAGCAGAAAAATGAATATGTACAATTGCAAGAAAATACACCTGAAGTGCGGTCGCAAATAGCTATTTACGGATATTTGCACAATAAACAATTTTTGGATTGATACTAGCCGCCATCGATATAGGATCTAATGCAGCCCGTTTACTGATAACAGAAGTAAATGTATATAAAGACGGCACTGTTGACTATACTAAACTCAATTTACTGCGTATACCGCTTAGGTTAGGTTTCGATGTATTTGACAGGGGGAGTATAAGCGACGAAAAGAAAAAGAAGCTGGTAGATACAATCAAGGTATATAAGCAACTGACGGAAATTTACCAGGTGGAGGCACTAAAGGCATGCGCAACATCGGCCATGCGCGATGCTACGAATGGACAAAGTATACTGAAAGAAATAGAAAAGGAAACAGGGATACAGGTGAACGTTATTAGCGGGCAGGAAGAAGCAAATGTGATATATGAAACGCATATTGCTGAAAACCTCAGTAATGGCAAATCTTACATGTATATCGACGTAGGTGGTGGTAGTACTGAAATAACCCTGTTTGCTAATGATCATATTATCTTTAAAGAATCATTCAATATAGGCACCATACGGTTGCTGAACGACAAGGTAACCGACGAGCAATGGGAACACATGAAATGGTTTATCAAAACCAATTTGAAAGATTACCAACCTGTTGAGGCTATAGGCAGTGGGGGCAACATCAACAAAATATTCTCCATTTCCAAGCGTAAAGAAGGGAAGCCATTACCGCTCGATCTGCTGAAGGATTATTACAAAGAACTTAGCTACAGCACTATAGAAGAACGTAAGCACTTATATAATTTCCGCAGCGATAGGGCTGATGTTATTGTGCCTGCATTGCAGATATATATAGCTGTTATGCGCTGGGCTGGTGCCCATGAAATATATGTGCCCAAAATAGGGTTGGCAGATGGGTTGATAAAAATACTATACAAGGAAATGACTAATAGATAAAAGATAAGGGCCTACGATCGTGTAAGCCCTTATCTTTTATGAATACCTGGTTTTTATTACTGCTTCACAAACTTTTGCTGTTGCAGCACATTTCCTGAGCCATCTATAACTCTATAAATATAATTTCCTGGTGCTAATTGAGATATATCTACATTGGCATTATGGTTAAGCTTTGTAATGGCTACTGTTTTTCCATCCAATGAAAAAACCTGCCATGTCAATTCTTTCGTAAAAGTTGTAGTTAAGAAGAGATGGTTAGTAGCCGGTATAGGATATACCTTTACTACTTGCTGCTGAAACACGGGTATCTTAACTCCGGAAGCACTTAAAACAGATGCATCATCAACATATAATGTGCTGCTATCAGTAGTGGCATCAGCACTGCTAATAAAAGCTATCAATACCTTGTCTGGTGTTACAGTAGCGTCGATATATTCAACACGAATAGTGAATTCGGTAGAATTGGGATATGCCTGGTCTAAAGTTGTATCACCATATCCTATTAATGAATCAGTACCATCTGACGCAGCACCTTCCAAAAAGGCCAATACAGCCATTTGGGCCTTATCGCTATTTCTGGGGTCATACTTTAGCCATGCCGTAGCTGTATTAACACGTTCTATGGTTTGCAAGCCACCTTCAAATGTCATGCTTCCAAATGGATCGTTAGGATCAAATGTATTAGGATCTATTGTTGGGTTACCATTTATCAATAGTCCCGGTAAAACGCCAAAATCCGGGCCCTGGTCGTGGGTCATCACCTTGGCTTCAAATCCGCCGGCTTTTGGTCTTTTTATAAGTTGCTGTTTGAAGGTTGTACCAGGGCTTAAGAAAGGACCATACGTAAATAGTAATGAATCAGTGCCAAACCAGCCAACCGGCGCTTCCAATGTAGTAGCGGGGAAGCCGGCACTAAAAGTTCTCCAGGTATCAAAATCACCATTGATATTCTGGGAAAAGCCACTATAAAAGCTAAAGCAAAGCAAAAAAGTAAATAATTTTTTCATATAATTTAATTAAGGGATGCCAGCGTTTTCTTTATTTCTTCAAAATTGGGTTGTTCCCCTGCATTCTCCAATACTTCAGCATATTTCACTGTACCTTCTTTATCTATAACAAAAGCGGCTCTTTTCGATACGCCTTTCATGCCCATAGCGAAAGTTTCATAAATAGCATCATAATTAGTTGAGACTTCTTTATTAAAATCGCTGAGTAGTGAAAAATTAAGGTTTTGATCTTTTTTAAACCTGTCAAGTGTCTGCGGTGAATCTACTGATATACCATATACTACCGCATTCATATCATTATACATGCTTAAATTATCTCTTACAGAGCACAATTCAGCAGTACAAACACTGGTAAATGCTAAAGGGAAAAATAGCAAAAGCACATTTTTCCCTTTTTGTTCACTCAGGGTTACTTTTTCTTTATCGCTGCTGTATAAAGCAAAATCGGGGGCCTTATTGCCTGTCTGTACACTCATATATTTTATTTTAAGTAAAAGTAAAGGATGTTTTCATGCTGTCAAAATTGATGTTAAACACCTATAGGTGAAAAAATGTCTGTACCTGAAAACCTATTTAACAAAGATTTTTTACCGTTTTCCTGAAAAAATGGCGCAATTTTGTCGCCCCGGTTGCCTTGGCATAAAACGTGAGTAAGGACTAGTACAAACAGTAAATTAAAATAAAAATA
Source organism: uncultured bacterium (assembly GCA_965650105.1). GTDB lineage: Bacteria > Bacteroidota > Bacteroidia > Chitinophagales > Chitinophagaceae > Polluticoccus. The sequence continues at coordinate 12,848 of CBFGNI010000005.1, forward strand.
AATACAACTATGGCAAACGTAAACATTACCCCGCTGCATGACAGGGTTATCATTAAACCCGCAGCGGCTGAAGAGAAAACTGCAGGTGGTATCATTATCCCCGACACAGCTAAAGAAAAACCTCAACGTGGCACCGTAATAGCTGCCGGCCCTGGTAAAAAAGATGAACCAATGACTGTAAAGTCTGGCGATACTATCCTTTATGGTAAATATGCCGGTACCGAAATTTCTTTGGAAGGTACTGATTACATTATTATGCGCGAAAGCGATATCCTGGCTATTATATAATCTGAATAGCTTTTTTAAATTTTAAATTCAAATTTTAAATTAATAAGTATGGCAAAGCAACTCTTCTTTAATATAGAAGCTCGCAATAAAATGAAGCGTGGTGTAGATATCCTGGCTGATGCAGTAAAAGTGACACTAGGCCCTAAAGGCCGCAACGTGGTTATTGAGAAAAAATTTGGTGCACCGGGCATTACTAAAGATGGTGTGTCGGTAGCTAAAGAAATAGAACTGGAAGATGCTATTGAGAACATGGGTGCCCAAATGGTGAAAGAAGTAGCTTCTAAAACTGCTGATGTAGCAGGTGATGGTACTACTACTGCAACTGTATTGGCTCAGTCTATCATAGGCGAAGGTTTGAAAAACGTAGCCGCTGGCGCTAATCCAATGGACCTGAAACGTGGTATCGACAAAGCGGTTATAGCTGTGGTTGAGAACCTGAAAAAACAATCGGAAAAAGTTGGTAACGATAATAAAAAGATAGAACAAGTAGCTTCTATTTCTGCTAATAACGATAATGAAATTGGTAAGCTTATTGCCCAGGCAATGGCTAAAGTAGGTAACGAAGGCGTTATCACTGTTGAAGAAGCAAAAGGTACTGAAACTACTGTTGAAGTAGTAGAAGGTATGCAATTCGATCGTGGTTACCTGAGTGCATATTTCGTTACTAATACTGAAAAAATGCAGGTAGAACTGGATAATCCGTATATCCTTATCTACGAAAAGAAAGTAAGCACGCTGAAGGACATTCTTCCAATACTGGAAAGTGTAGTTCAAAGCGGCCGTCCGCTATTGATTGTTGCTGAAGATGTAGATGGTGAAGCGCTTTCTACATTGGTAGTAAACAAACTGCGTGGTTCTCTGAAAATAGCTGCTGTTAAAGCTCCTGGCTTCGGTGATCGCCGTAAAGAAATGTTACAGGATATCGCGGTATTAACCGGCGGTACTGTTATCAGCGAAGATATGGGCCACAAACTGGAGAATGCAACTATCGCTTCTTTAGGCCAGGCTGAAAGCATTACTATCGATAAAGACAACACGATCATAGTAGGTGGTAAAGGTGAAAAAGATAACATCGTTGGCCGTGTTAACCAGATCAAATCTCAGGTTGAAAGCACTACCAGCGATTATGATCGCGAAAAACTGCAAGAGCGTCTTGCTAAGTTGAGCGGTGGTGTAGCCGTACTTTATGTAGGTGCTTCTACCGAAACAGAAATGAAAGAAAAGAAAGACCGCGTTGACGATGCGCTGCATGCAACACGTGCTGCTGTTGAAGAAGGTATTGTACCTGGTGGTGGTACCGCTTTCATCCGTGCTATCGATTCCTTGAAAGATATGAAAGGTGATAACAACGACGAAACCACAGGTATTGCAATAGTACGCCGCGCGCTTGAAGAGCCGCTGCGCCAGATAGTTGCAAATGCTGGTATTGAAGGGTCTATCATCGTTCAAAAAGTGAAAGAGGGGAAAGGTGATTTTGGTTTCAATGCCCGTACTGAAGTGTATGAAAATATGCTGACTGCAGGTGTATTGGATCCTACTAAGGTTAGCCGTGTAGCTCTTGAAAATGCTGCATCTATCGCTAGTATGCTGTTAACTACAGAATGTGTAATTGCAGACAAACCAGAACCTAAACAAGCTGGTGGTGCTCCGGGTGGTATGCCGGGCGGCATGGATATGGGCTATTAATAGTATATCTAACAATAAGTAAAAAGGTGGTAAGATTTCTTACCACCTTTTTTATTCAGTTTCGAGCAATCATTTTTATACCGACAAAACATGCACCATATCCAGCATGTCTTTACTCATTCGCGTATTTTGCTTTATTGCTTTGGCAAGTGGGGTATATACCACCTTGCCGTTTATTATGCCTGCCATTACCTGTGTTTTACCTTCCAGCAAGGCATTTACGGCTGCATAGCCCAGTCTGCTTGCCAATACTCTGTCGGCACATGTAGGCGATCCCCCACGTTGTATATGTCCTAACACACAACTGCGTACATCCAATTGCGGGAAGCGTCCTTTTACTTTTGCCATCACTTCTTTTGCACCGCCAAAGTCATCGCCTTCTGCCACTACCAGTATATGTACCGTTTTTTTTCTGCGCTCATCAATATCTATATGTTCCAGTACGTTTTCAATATCAGTGGCGGTTTCAGGTAGCAGTATATCTTCAGCGCCGCAAGCTATTCCGCTATCAAGCGCTATATAACCTGCATCGCGGCCCATTACTTCTACAATAAATAAGCGGTCGTGAGCTTCAGCAGTATCGCGTATCTTATCTATCGCTTCTACTGCGGTATTTACTGCCGTGTCAAATCCAATCGTATAGTCGGTGCCGCCAAGATCTTTATCAATAGTGCCCGGTAAGCCAATTGCAGGTATCTGGTGTTTTTCAAAAAACTTAACTGCCCCGGTAAATGTGCCATCGCCACCTATCAGCACAAGGCCTTCTATGCCATGTTTCTTTAATTGTTCGCTTGCTTTGTTCATGCCTTCTTCTGTCATGAATTCTTTGCTGCGCGCTGTTTTTAATATAGTGCCACCCCGTTGTATAATGTTCGATACATCAGTTGTTTTCATTGGGTAAATATCGCCTTCTATCATTCCCTGGTATCCCCTGCGTATACCAAATATGTTCATCCCGTTGTAGGTAGCGGTACGTACAATAGCTCTTATAGCAGCATTCATCCCTGGGCTATCGCCCCCCGATGTCATAACACCTATATTCTTTATGCTTTGGCTCATGTGGTAATTTACTTAATAGCTGCATAATAGCCTCAAATAGAGCAATAAATATTAGTAAATAAAAAGCAGGGGCTGCAAAAGCAGCCCCATTGTCAGAGAGTAAAACATAGAAACACTCTCAGTATTTTTTATACGTTTGCCATAGCATGCTTTTCAACCGGCATTATTGCATATTGATCTAGAAAAGTAACGTCACCGGTAGCTACATCATACATGGCAGCGGCTATCCCTATTTTCCCTTCCTTCACCATATTGCGTATTATCTCGCTGCGTTCCATTATTTGTTCAACCGAATGTTTCACATTCAGCTTTGCTACTGCTTGCACAAACTCGTCGTTCGTACTGCTTCTGTTATCCTTAATGGTCTGTTCATTAGCAACAGAGGGTTCTATTTCGCTCAGTAGGTCAGTAAGGTTACCCATTTGTACATGGTCGCATGCGCCTTTAATAGCGCCACAATTGCTATGACCCAGTACTACTATCAGTTTCGATCCTGCTACGGCTACAGCATACTCAAGGCTGCCCAGTATGCCAGTACTAATGATATTGCCTGCTATGCGTATGCTGAATATATCACCAAGTCCTTGGTCGAAAATCAGTTCGGCTGATGTGCGCGAATCCATACAGCTAAGTATGGCTGCAAAAGGTTGCTGTCCATCTTTTGTTTCGTTCATCTGCATTAGCAGATCCCTGTTTAGTTTAAGGTTATTTACAAACCTGTGGTTACCATCTTTTAAAAGTTCCAGGGCTTCGTTTGCATTTATATTTTTCAATTGATTTTGCATTGTACTGTTTTTTGTCATGAATAATTTTAATCTTCTTTTTCGTCCGATGTAAGTTGCTTCAGTAGTTTCGTATGCTTACCTGATGACCGCACCGGCTGTTCTGGGCTATTTTCCAGTACCGATGTAACATCGTTTTCCGTAGCACCGCGTGGCACTTTGTACGTATTTTTAAAACCTATCAACGACATTTTTATATTCTTTGTAGGAGCCTGTGTTTCATAAAACTCCCGTATCAGGTCAAGTACGTCAAAGTCAATATATTCTGTCTCACTTGCATCAATAATGATGGTAGTATTATCAGGAAGTTTGTCGAGCGTCTCTTTGATACTCGCTTTGTTCAGGAAAGATACCTCCTGGGCCAATGTAAGTTTCACTACATCGCTATCGCTAAAACTGCTGCGTTGGTAGTAATAAGGTATGCGCATGTTATGCCTTAATATGTAGAATATGCTTATGATTAAACCTATGCCTACACCCTTCAGCAGATCCAGGAAAACCACTGCCAGCGTGGTAGCTACAAACGGTATAAATTGTGTAACACCCCCCTCTTTCCACATATGCCTGAACACCGCTGGCTTGCACAACCTATAGCCGGTAAATATTAATATCGCAGCAAGTGATGCCTTTGGTATCATGTTAAGTACAAACGGTATACTTGCTACGCAAATAAGTAGTAGCATACCGTGTATTATGGTTGATAATTTGGTACGGGCGCCGGCGTTTATATTAGCCGATGAGCGAACAATAACAGAAGTCACGGGCAAACCACCTATCAGGCCGCTTATCATATTGCCTATACCTTGGGCTTTGAGCTCTCTGTTAGTAGGCGTATAGCGTTTCAGCGGATCAAGTTTATCCGTGGCCTCAATACACAGTAATGTTTCAATAGAAGCGACTACTGCGATGACAACGCCTGTTTGCCATACTTTAGGGTTCATAAAGCCTTCCATATTTGGCAATGTGAACTGCGCCATAAAATCTTTCGCGTTCGATGCTACCGGCAAGTTTACCAGGTGGGTATCATATAGCGAAAGAGGGGAAGTGTTGGCTTTAAAAAGCTCATTGATAATAGTACCTATCACTACTACTAAAAGGCCGCTGGGTATTAGCTGCAGCTTTTTGAAAGCTTTGGTTTGCCATAGAATAAGTATGGTCAGCCCTATGAAAGCTATAATTGCTGCGCCGGGTTCTATATGCTCCAGCGCATCAGTTATCTTACTCATTATAAATCCATCATCAGCATCTACCATTGTACCTTCATGATCTTTGGCATAGCCAACCGCATCAGGTATTTGCTTAATAATAATAGTAAGTCCTATACCTGCCAGCATACCTTCAATTACACTATTGGGAAAATAACTGGCAATGGTGCCAGCCTTTAAAAAGCCAAGTATCATTTGCACGGCTCCGGCAACTATTACCGAGCACAGGAAAATGTCGAACGCGCCCAGGTCGCCTATGGCGGTAAGTACAATGGCGGTCAACCCTGCTGCGGGGCCTACTACGCTTAGCTGCGAGCCGCTGAGCGTACCAATTACAATACCGCCAATGATACCCGCCACGATACCTGAAAACAAGGGCGCTCCACTTGCCTGCGCTATGCCCAGGCAAAGAGGAAGGGCTATGAGAAATACAATAACACCTGCTAGCAGGTCTTTCTTGTAATGAGTAAAAAAAGAAGCTTTTTGTTGCATATAACATTCACAAGGATAATACCGGGCACAGATGCATACATGCATAATGTACCGGCCGGATAAACAAATAAATCAGGAAAACTATTGTGCGTTATGCAACGTTGGGAGGAGGGGCGAAAATATCGGGGATATGCGTATTGGGTAACGCTTCAGCAGCATGTAGGGCAGTAGATACTTTATTGCTTAAATAGCTGATGCGGGCAAGGGGCTGGTCTTCAAAAAGCTTAAAGTATTCAGTGCTTTTCTTCAGCTTGGTTGGCCCGTCATCCGCACTACTGCATTCATGAATCTCTTCTGTCATCATATTTTTAAATAGCATTTTCCCTAACTGCTTTACAGGCAAAACCTGGAAAGAGAAAATAATTAAAAACATATATGCCAAAACTCTGCGCATGCATTGCAAATTAACGTCAAAATATTCTTTATCAATCTCGTATGCTAATTAATAAAATGTTAAAGCCATATAGCTATAACTTATTAAGTACTGTGAAAGTGATGCTTAACGCAATTATAGATACATTTGCGCTGACTATCTATGCAATATTTATTCAGAAAATATTTTTTAAACATTTTATTGCCTTTCATGGCACTTAGTGTGCAGGCACAGGCAATTAACTGGCCATCACCCGAAGTCGAACAACTATACAATAAGGCAAGGGAAAACCATTCTATCGGCAATTTGAAGCAGGCTATATCGCTTTACCAGCAGGCCATTTTGTTGGCGCCCAATGTTATGGTCATTCACCGCGAGTTAGGTAAGGCATATTACCTTGCCGGTGGTTATGCCGAAGCAAAAAATACCCTGGAACCTATTATAGAAAGCGGAGATGCCGATGCACAAAGCTATCAGGCGCTTGCAGCATGCTATTCTGCTGAAAACGAATTTAAAAAAGCACGTAAAATTTTGCAGCAAGGCCTGGAGCGCTTCCAGCATTCGGGCCTATTGTATCACGAACTGGGTAAGCTATATGAAGACGACCACGACGATAGAGAGGCGCTTAAAGCGTGGCTGCAAGGCATAGAGGCCGATCCTGAATATCATATTAACTATTACGAAGCTACAAGGCTATACATGAACAGCGAAAAACCTGTATGGGCAATACTATATGGCGAAATGTTCATTAACATGGAACAGCAAACACCCCGTTCGCAGGAAACAAGAAAAATGCTGCTGGCCGCATATAGCCGTATATACCGCAGGCCGTCAGATGAAGGAATACCAAAATATGGCAAGGAACGTAAATCAGCTACTCCTATTGGTTTTGAAGAAGCGGTTTATAATACTTTAATAAAACAGGCCCCTGCGGTAAGTGACGGAGTGACTACCGAAAACCTTACTATGCTTCGTACACGGTTTATTATGGACTGGACATTGTTATATGCCAATAAATATCCCTTTAGCTTGTTTATACGTCAAGACGATATGATACGCAACGGCTATTTCGATATTTACAACCAATGGTTGTTTGGCAGGGCCGAAAATGCAGCGCAATACGACGCCTGGAACAAATTTCACAGCGATGCAATGCCCGATCTTGAAGAATGGCTGCAGGAGCATAAATTCAGGCCGGTAGCCGGCGATGCTTACAACGATAAGCAGGTAAACGAGGTTGTTGACAAAAAGAAGGGATGATAAAAAGTTAAAATCTGTATTAGCCTATCTTCAGGCAGCTAAAAACATTACTTTTGCCTGCTGTATTTTTTTACTGTTGTTCATTATCATGATATATTCTAAAAGGTTTTTCTTGTTGTTGCTATCGGTTTTTATGGTAGCTGCTAATTATACATACGCTCAAAGCGTATCTGCCGATAAAATAGCCGCTGTTGTTGGTCGTAACCGTATCATACTCCAGTCTGAGCTGGAAACTGAACTGGCAAACGCCCGCCAGGAAAATCCTAACTATAGCGATACCATGAAATGCGTTATCCTTCAGCAAATAATACTGAACAAGGTAATGGCAGAGCAGGCTGAACGTGATAGTGTAATGATAAGTGACGAAGAAGTAGAAGCAGCACTCGATAACCGTGTACGATATTTCGTGGGTATGTACGGGTCAAAAGAAAAGCTGGAGCAGGTATCGGGAAAAACTATTTATCAGCTAAAAGATGAATACAGGGAAATTATCCGTGAGGGTATGATCTCTGATAAAATGAAGGGCAATATTTTACAAAATGTAAAAATTACACCGGCTGAAGTACAGGCGTTTTATAAGCAAATACCTGCCGATAGTTTACCATTTTTTCCTGCAACGGTTGAAATGGGGCAAATAGTAATAGACCCGGAAGTGAGCCCTGAATTGGAACAATATGCCCGGAAAAAACTGGAAGATATACGCAAACAGATAGTTAACGACGGTAAGGGTTTCGAAGTAATGGCCGGTATATACAGCGAAGACCCAGGTAGCCGCGATAATGGTGGTGATCTGGGGGTAGTGAGCCGTACAGATGTAGTGTCAGAATTTGCAGCGGCTGCGTTTAAGCTGCAAAATGGTGAAGTATCACCAATAGTAAAAACAAAATTCGGTTATCATATCATACAAATGGTTCGCCGCCAGGGCGACCAGGCCCATTTGCGCCACATACTTGTTAAGCCCGAACGTACCAGTGCCGATTATAAAAAGGCGTTGGATAAATTGGATAGCGTACGCGCGCTGCTGATAACGGGGAAAATGACCTTTCAGGAAGCTGTAGGTAAATTTGCTACCGATGAAATATCATCGCGCACAGGTGGTATGGTTACCGATCCTCAAACAGGCTCATCTATTTTAGAGGTTGATAAATTAGATCCGGGCCTTGCGTTGATGGTAGATACATTAAAACCCGGTAGCTTCTCGCAGCCACAGGTTTTTGAGCGTGGCCCAGGCGATAAGTCTTGCCGTATAGTATATATGAAAAGTATTACAAGCCCACATAAAGCCAACCTTAAAGACGACTATAATCGCATACAAGAGGCTGCGCTGCAACAAAAGAAAGGCCTGAAAATGGAGGAATGGCTAAGCGAGAAATTACCGACTTACTATCTTAAAATAGCTCCTGAATATCAATCTTGCGGAAGCTTGCAAATGTGGAAGCGAAATTGGGAGAAGCAATAGCATAAAATATCATATAATAATTAGGCCCCATTAGTGGGGCCTAATTATTATTTCAATAAATATTAAATTTGTTAAAATCACAGTAAGCCAATAGCATAAATTAAGTATAATAAGCCCAATCTATTTAAATATATGATGTCCGTTCTAAAAAAAATTGCTTCAACTCGTACGCCTAAGAATTTTTTTATGCAAAAAGCGGTAGGTAATACTGCCTTTAATTTATTAGATATTGGAGCCGGAAACCATTCACCATCAAAAACTGTAAGGTTATTCCCTAATTGCAATTATTATGGTCTCGATCTTAATAAAGACTATGCTTACGATCAAAGAGATTTTGATGCATTGAAAGATTTCTATGAGATGGATCTTACCGATTTAAAATTCGAGAGCATCCCTGATAATTTTTTCGACTACATTAACATGAGTCATATTATTGAACATTTGCATAATGGCGATATGGTAATTGAAAAAATGACCACTAAACTAAAACAGGGTGGGCACATTTATATAGAATATCCGGGTGAACGCAGTACTCGATTACCCTCTATGCAAGGAACACTGAACTTTTACGATGACCCTACACACGTTCGTATTTATTCAGTAAAAGAAGTGTCTGATTTTTTGAAGAAATGTGGGTTCACAATAATCTCATCAGGCACACGCCGCAATGCATATTATATTGCGGCTATGCCATTCAGGTTGATAGCCTGTTTATTAAAGGGCAAAAAACCTGCCGCTAATGTATTTTGGGATTTGCTGGGATTTGCGGAGTATGTATATGCCAGTAAAAATTAGCTCAGTAAATAAGCAATATCGTCTTTTGTCAGACGTTTCAGGAAGGCGTTGTCGTCAGCTACCAGCTCATTGGCCAGTATGCGTTTGCGCTCTTGCAGTATCAGCATTTTTTCTTCAATAGTATCCTTGCATATCAGCCTGTATGCAAAAATGTTCTTGGTTTGGCCAATGCGGTGTGTACGGTCTATGGCCTGTTGCTCAACGGCTGGGTTCCACCATGGGTCAACAATGTACACATAGTCGGCAGCTGTAAGGTTCAAACCTATACCACCGGCTTTTAGCGAGATATGAAATACGCGGCACTCGTCATTATTCTGAAACTCCTGTATGGCTTTTTCTCTTTGTGCCGATGTAGAGCTACCATCGAAATAAGCATACGGAATACCCTTTGCTTCCAGCTCTTTACGGATGAGCGCCAGCATACCCAGGAACTGCGAAAAGACAAGGGCCTTATGGTTGCCAACATTCTCTGTTATTTCGCGGGTTAGCTCATCCAGCTTTATTGAATAGTTATGGAAACGTTCTTCCTCATTAAGTATTGCTGGCGAATCGCATATCTGGCGTAGCTTGGTTAAACCTTGCAGTATATGCATTTGCGAGCGTTCTATACCTCTTTCATTTATCAATCCCATTATTTGCTCCTGATACAAGTTGCGGTAAGCTTCGTATATCTTACGCTGTTCAGTACCCATTTCGCAAAACAGAACAGTTTCTGTTTTTGGTGGAAGGTCTTTAGCTACTTGTTCTTTTGTGCGCCGTAGCATAAAGGGGTAAGTCAACTTTCTTAGTTGTTGTTTTACCTCATCTTCCATAAACTTATCGATAGGTGTTGCAAACTCGTTCATAAAGAACTCCCGGCTACCTAGCATGCCGGGGTTTAAGAAGTTCATTTGCGAATACAGGTCGAAAGTGTTGTTCTGTACGGGAGTACCGCTAAGGGCCAGCCTGTTTTTGCTATTTAACAATAGGGAAGCCTTGGCAACCTGCGATTGTGGATTTTTGATAGACTGTGATTCATCAAGCACAGAATAGTCAAAGTTTATTTCTTTAAATATCTTTATGTCGCTACGCATGGTGCCATACGTAGTAATAATAATATCGAAGTTCTGTAGTATGTTGGTATTAGCGCTACGCTTAGGGCCGTGGTGTATAAAATGGGTTAGTTCCGGGGTAAATTTCCTTATCTCATTTTCCCAGTTGTACATAAGTGTAGTAGGGCATACTACCAGGAATTTCGCATCAGGATTATTGTTCTTATAGTGTTGGAAAAATGTAAGTGTTTGTACCGTTTTACCAAGACCCATATCATCAGCCAATATACCTCCCCAGCCGGCTTCATTTAAAAAAACCAGCCATTGAAAACCAGCCAACTGATATGGCCTGAGTTGGGCGGTTAGTTCGGCTGGCGGTGCTATATTGCTATAGTCGCTTGATAGTATTTCGTTAAGGCGTTCTTTTTTTTCTTCTAGTTCTTGCTGCAAGGCTTCTTCATCCACTTCGCCCAATAGCTCATCCAGTACACTAAAGTGAAATTTCTTAAGTCGTATTTTATTGCCTTTTGTTTCACCCATTTTTATGAGCAAGGCATATTTTTTCAGCCACTCTTCAGGCAGTAAGCCAAAAGAACCATCACCCAGTTTTACAAAATTTTGTTTCTGAGCCATCGCTTTTTTTACATCTATTATCGAGACGATCTGTTCGCCAAAAGCCAGTTCTACCGAGGCATCGAACCAATCAATACCGCTGCTAACATGCACTCTTGTTTCGGGTTTGTGTGTATTGATGCGCAATTGCTTCAATCCTTCAAAGCCCAGAAGTTCAACCTGCCATTCACGCATTATATCTGTAAAACGGAAGAACCAGTTATTGGCCAGTACTGAGGTAGCAGGCAGATAATAGAAATAGCTTTTTTTATTTTGCTGCATATCGCTATGCAGGCCATTTAGCATTTGTAAAAACTCCTGTTCGGCTATTTCGTTACGTTGTATCACCTTCACCACACCGTTATGCGGCTGTATCACATCGCCAAAGAAGCCCCATTTTATTTCTACACCGTCGTAAGCAAATACCGGTTGCAGTATTAGCATTTGCTCACGTTCCTGCAAATACAATTTATACTCTGGTTTTGTTTTATCTATTCGTTCAACTATTTCTTCCGAAAAATTAACGTGCACAATTTTACTCCAATCCATCAATTTGCCTTGAAGGAATGATGGCCAGTCACCTTTTTCAATATCCAGTTTGCCATCCGGCATTAGCTGCTCTACCAGCTGTACTTCTTGTGTATTCGCTAGCGCATATATAGTGTAGTCATGCAGTAATAATCCCGGGTTCAGGAGTGTTACATCAACATTATCCACGTAATTATCTTCAATACGCCAGGCTAATGCTATGTGGTAATTCTCTTCTTCTTTTGTTATGCTTAGTTGTGGGTGTACTACTTTTGACGAAAAAGCTACGGGCTCAAGAGCAGCAGATGTAAATTTTTTACCCTTCTGCTTGATGAACGATAAAGAATGATTGCTGTTACGTTCCAGTAGCTTCTGGTATTTTGGCAATATATATTCCCATACTTGCTCCTTTATTTCTTCAGCGGGCTGTTCTTTTAATACCTGCGTATAGTCGTCCAGAAAATCGCCAAATGGCAAATTCTTTTTTAAATATTTTAGTATTTCCTCTGGGGTAAATTTACGAACAGCAGGTAGCAGTTCGCGGTCTTGTTCTTTATATCTTAGCGCGTTTATATACTGCTGTAAGTCTAATTTCTCAATTGCACCAATAAAGCCTTTACCTTCCTCATCCTCATTGCCTGCTACCAATGCAATATCTATAAACGGATACCACGATACGGTAGGATCTAACACGATACCGAGCCGTTTGCTTTCTTCTGCTTTCTGTATTGTAGCGGTATCGGTGGTTTTTGCGCTGGCAGCTTTGTTAGGTAGCGAAGGCATTAATCTGTAGTTCTCTACAGGTGCTACTTTTTTTATGCTTGGGTCCAGTACTCTTAAAAAGGGTTTGCCGCCTTCGTAAGTAAATGTAAACTTATTGGTAAGGTCATCTTTCAGGCTATACCCGTACTGCTTCAGAAGTTTGTTTTTCTGCTCATCCCAATCACGCATTGTTTGGAAATACTGCGGGCCAAAATTTTTCAGTAGCTGAATGAATAAAGTTGCCTTATGGATACAAAGCGGATGACTAGTTGCATCGCAACTGCAGGAGGTATCAAAATAGCGCTCTTCATTTTGCTTGATGGCCACTTTATAAGTAGCGTCGCCATCCGGTACCTCCGCTTCAATCTTATCGGTTTTATCAGAAAGTAATATAGCCTTGTTTTGCGAGGCCCACATTTCTGCTCTGTCTATTACTTCGGGCGATGTGAATACGCGCAGCATTTGCATGCTTACCTGCCGCATACGTACTACTGTATGCTTCTGGTTGTATGTAATATCTGTATGTTCGAAAAAGCCGCTTTGTATTATATCATTTAGCTGAAAAAGTGCTGCCACTTCGTGCCGGCAAATATCGCCAAGGTTATAAGGGCACTGGCAACGTATGGAAACGTCTTTTGGGCTAAGGTATTTATTTACCGTTACTGTATAGTAGTTCTGGTAAAGGTCATTACGCACACGAAAACGCACCTGCTCCAGCAGGTGGTCCGTTTCCAGCAATTGTACGCCGGCTGTATGAAATATCCGTTTACCTCTGCGGATTACCTCTTCGGTACCGTGGTTATAAACGTGCTTTAATAGTGGCGGTAATGACATCCAGTTGTGCTACAAATTCTAATTTCGGCCCATTGGCCTTATTGGACAGGGCAATCTGCGAAGTTAGCAAAAAAAGGACTTGCTAAGAAGTGTTACCGTTAAATAACTGTTATACGGGTCTTAAAAAATAAGATGGTATATAAAATATACAATAGCGGCTATAAGGGCGCTTACCGGTATGGTAAGTATCCATGCCCAAAGCAGGTTGAAGGTAACGCCCCAACGTACCGCTGACAGGCGCTTTGTAGCACCTACCCCAATAATAGCACCCGTTATGGTATGCGTAGTACTTACCGGTATTTTAAGGTTTTCAGTAAGGAAGAGCGTAACGGCACCTGCGGTTTCAGCAGCCACACCTTCAAAAGGGGTAACCTTTGTAATGCGCGTACCCATTGTTTTAATAATCTTCCAGCCACCGCTTAGCGTACCTGCCGATATAGCTGTGTAGCATGCCAATGGTACCCATATAGGCATTTGGTCGAAAGAAGATATCTGGCCGCTTGCTATAAGTGCAACGGTAATAATACCCATAACCTTTTGCGCATCGTTACCACCGTGCCCTATACTGAAAGCAGCGGATGAGACCAGTTGTGAGCGCTTAAGCCACAGGGTAGAGCGGGCAACATTAAGGCTGCTGAGGAACAAGGTAAAGATGCTCATGAAACTGAGTATAGCGCCAAGGAGTACCCACTTAAAATTATGTGTATCAAAAATAACACGTAATGTATATGACTCATAGTGTGTTTTCAGCTTGGCATTATCAAACTCGAGCATATTATAAAGCAACAGTGCTACTATCAGCAATACGCCCAGCGATAATAGTTTGGGTAAGATGCCTTTCCGGAAAGAGTTGATGAACCAAAGCGAAATGACAAAGGCTATCACCATACCTATCAATGGGGCTAATAAGATAAAGCTTACAGTTTTTATTACAGGTTCGGGGTTGATAGAGTTGAACCCGGCATGCGCTATCGCAGCACCTGCAAAGCCACCTATAAGAGTATGTGATGAACTTGACGGTATACCAAACCACCAGGTCAGCAGATTCCAGGAAATAGAAGCAAGTAGTCCTGCCATGATAACAGGCAGCGTAATAAATTCTTCTTTTACCGTTTTGGCAATAGTATTTGCTACACCGTGATCTTTAAATATAAAGAAGGCAATAAAGTTGAACATTGCCGCCCAAACTACAGCCTGCAAGGGGGTAAGTACTTTGGTAGATACAATGGTTGCTATAGAATTCGCCGCATCATGAAAACCATTGATGTAGTCAAATATCAGGGCCAGCGCTATAATAATGATCAGAAATACAGACATAAGAGGGGTACTGCTATGGTTAAGCGTATTTGATGATGATTGACTCTATCACATTGGCAGCGTCTTCACATTTATCGGTAACTATCTCCAGCATCTGGTACAGGTCTTTTTTCTTAATAAGATCGATAGGGTTGATATTTGATGAGAACAGGTTCATCATACCCTTGTCCAGCATATCATCACCTTCGTTTTCGTAGCTGTTAATGAGTACGCAAGCCTCGGTAATGGAGCGCAGATCTTTCATGTCCCTAAGGCCATAGACACCTCTATTCAAGGCCGTAATTGCTTTTTTAATGATATCGGCAAAACCTAGCATGGTTTCATCTACATCGTTGATGTAATAGTTCATCATGCGTTTTGCAGAGCCCCATATATAATCAGCTATATCATCGAGCGAGGTAGCCAGGTAGTGGATATCCTCACGATCGAAAGGAGTAATGAAGTTACTGCCCAGTTCTACAAATACCCTGTGTGTTACTTCGTCGTTCTTATGTTCCCATTCTTCCAAGCCTTTTAGCAGGGCTTCGCGGGCGGTGAAATCGGGTTCATTAACCGCTTTGTAAAAAATATCGCCCATTTGCGTGAGGTTAGTACTCACTTCTTCGAACAGGCTATAAAAAACACGGTCTTTTGGTGTGAATATCTTTAAGAACGAACCGAAACCCATATATTTTGTATTTATACTAAAATTGTGCGCAAAACTATTCCTAATTAGTGTGCTGATGAAGTAAGGACGTAATTGGTAATAATTTCTTAACATTGAGATAATGAACAAATATTATTGGGGTGATTTTTGTTCCATTTTGTTCCAGTTTTGTCATGCTTTGTATTTGTTTCACCCACATTTTGCTGATAATCAACAATGTTTATTTGCAAGAAGACTTGATTTGTTCCGCATAGAACATATTTGAATGTTTTCATCGAGTGGATTTTTGATAAAAGAATATGACCTTTTAAAGGATTTACTATAGCAAATATACTAATAAATAGCGAATATTGCTTTCATAGAGTTTATGATCTTACCCTTGGGTCTATCCAGCTATACAGGAAGTCTGTAATAAGGCTCACTACGATAAATATGAGGGCAGTCAGCAATACTGAGCCCATAACAAGCGGGAAATCGAACTTGTCCAGCGCTTCTACCGTGATACGCCCTACACCTTTCCAGCCAAAAATATATTCTACAAAGAAAGAGCCCGCCAATAACTCGGCCAGCCAGCCTGATACTGCGGTGATGACGGGGTTGAGTGCATTGGGCAAGGCATGCCTGAAAACAACTTTTGTTTTCGACAAACCCTTGGCATAAGCCGTGCGAATATAATCTTGCGACAATACATCGAGCAGGGCGCTGCGGGTAAGCTGGGTAATGATGGCCAGCGGACGTATGCCTAACGCTAAAGCAGGTAATAAAAGATTTTTCAATACAAGGTGCCTGCCGGTAAATGCATCGTACTCCCAGAGACTACCTGTCATATTTAACCCCGTAGCCTTGTGAAATATATAGCCAAAAAAATAGGCGATGATAAGTCCCGCAAAGAATGAGGGCATGGATATGCCTACCACGCTGGCTGCAACAGCAGAAGTATCGAGCCAGGTGCCTTTTTTTATAGCTGCCAGTACGCCCAGCAGTATGCCTGCAATGGTGGCGAATATCATAGCTGCCAGTGCCAGTGTCATAGTATTGGGTAATGTCTCGGCCAGTACGGAAGATACCTCGCGCCGGGTGCGGTAAGAACGGCCCAGGTAAGGCCATTTTAAGGCCAGGGCTTTTTCTTTTGAAACGGGTAGCAACTGTATAAAGCTGTACTTCTCTTTATCAACCTTTTTATGAATAGCTAAAGGCGAAAGATCATTCAGGTAAAGTGCATAGCGCACCGGCAGCGGCTTGTCCAGGTTCATTTCCCTGCGTACGTTCTTTAAAGTATTCAGGTCGCTACGCTGCCCCATTGTAAGGCGCGCGGGGTCGCCCGGCAACACGTTGAACAGGAAAAAAACAACCGTCACTACGCCAAATAGCACCAATAAACTGTAGCCTAAGCGCCGTGCCAGGAAAAGCAGCACTATTGCAGCTTTATTTTTCCATTGTTAAGCGACATGCCTTTAGGATAGTCGCGGAAACTCCACTTGTTGCGGATAATGCCTTGCTCCAGCAACATAAGCCCCGGGTTGGTACGCATGGCTGTTTTACTTACAGTGCCATCCAGCACAAGGAAAGGAGCATCTATCTTCCATTGTTGTGCATATTTATCAGCGGTTTCTTTATCGGCTGAACACAATATATAGAATGGTACATTTTGCGCCATGCATTGCGAAGCCAGCGTGCGCAAACGGTCTATATTATCGGTACGGGCGGTAACAGGGTCTTTAACAAACAGCAGGAAAGTATAGCCCGGCTGGGTTAAAATAAACTCCGTCTGGTCGTTACCATCGTGATCAGTAATAACGAAGTCTTTTATTTTAGCTTCCGCATTTCCTTTTTTAATAAGCTTATCCTTACGGTCCACAAACTTCCAGGTAGTATCCTGCCATGGGTAGTTTTCCATAGTGAATTCTTTTTGCGTACCGTCTTTTTCATAAATCATCACGGTTTCGTACTGGTCGGGTATGGCACCCGGAGGTATCTGGCGGTCGGTATTGACATTGGCACCTACTTTAAACGGAAGGCAATCGTAAAAAGGCAGATGTTCCAGCACATACCATTGCACACCAAATACGAAGAAAGCAGTGAGTATAAGTATGGCAACACTTGGGTAGCCTTTGAAGATGGGGGTAACACGCCTGCGGAAGATGAACAGGATAATGATCATGACCAGCAGGGCTACATCTTTATAGAAAGTTTCTTCGTTGGTTATTTTAATGCAATCGCCAAAGCAGCCACATTCTTTTATTTTACCTGAGAACAGTACATAAGCAGTAAGGAAAGTAAAGAACGTGATGAGTAATAAAAGCAGGAATGAAAACACCCTGTATGCATAACCCAATAATACCGCAACACCGGCTATCACCTCGAAAGCTATCATGGTAACTGATAGCCCCAGCGAGTATTGAGACATACTGGCCATTCCCCATACATCGAAAAATTCATTCATTTTATAGCTAAGGCCAAGCGGGTCGTTAGCTTTTATAAGTCCTGAAAATATGAATAGAACACCTACTACAATTCTTAATAGCCAGAGGAAGTATTTCATAAAGCGGTTTATTGAGTATGTATTGACTGTAAAACTGTATACAATGGTGGGTTATAAAATGTTAAGATTGTTCATCAATTTTTATGAGCGCAAAAATGCCATAATTCACTATATCGCAAAAATTGGCATCTATGCCTTCCGATACTATGGTTTGGCCATCATTGGCCAGTATTTGTTTAATACGTAAAAGTTTCACCAGTATTAGGTCAACAAACGACTGCTGCGACATATCTCTCCAGGCCTCGCCATAGTCGTGGTTCTTTTGTAGCATCAGGTCTTCTATTTCTTTCGCCTTTAGCTCGTACCAATGTTTGGCATCCTGTGCAGGCATTTCAGTTTCTGCATCAGCAGGCAAAGCATTTTGTATCAGGGCAATGATGCCGTAATTCACTATACCTATGAATTCGCTGGCAATACTATCGCCTATTTTTTGTGTGCCCAGCTCCTGTATCTGGCGAATGCGCCAGGCTTTTATATATACCTGGTCAACAATAGATATAGGGCGCAATACCCGCCACGAAGTGCCGTAGTCCTGCGCCTTTTTTACATAAAGGTCTTTGCAGCGGTTCACTACGCTTTGGTATTGTTGTAAAGTATGCGTCATTTGCGCGGTGGAGTTGGTGCTTAAACTATCCTGCATTTTCTTTGTACTGCCAATGAGTTTCAAAAATACAGTTTTACCCGTACAAACCACCCTGCAAAGCAAGGGAAGAATACTAAGCCTTGAAAAGCCAATGGTAATGGGCATACTGAATGCTACCCCTGACAGCTTTTATAATAAAGGCAGGGATAGCGGAACGGAGGAACTGCTGCGCCATGCAGAAAAAATGCTGAAAGATGGCGCGGCTATATTGGATATTGGCGGGGTATCAACAAAGCCAGGGTCGCCGATAATAGAAGTGCAGCAGGAACTGGACAGGATACTGCCCGCAATAGAAGCGATACATAAACAGTTCCCTGATGCATGGCTATCGTGCGATACATATAGTGCACAAGTAGCCAAACAGGCAGTGCAGGCAGGTGTAGATATAATAAATGATGTGAGCAGCGGCAGTATTGATAAACTGATGTTACAAACCGTTGCCGCTTTGAAAGTGCCTTATATAGCGATGCATATGCAGGGCATACCGGAAACCATGCAGGTGAACCCGCAATATGATGATGCACTAAAAGAAGTGCGCGACTATTTAAAAGATATATGCGACCAATGTAACGAAGCAGGTGTTGTGGATGTGATCATTGATCCCGGTTTTGGCTTTGGTAAAACGGTAGCACATAATTTTGAATTGCTGAAAGGGCTACACACATTCAGGCTGCTGGGCAGGCCGGTACTGGCGGGTATCTCCCGGAAATCGATGGTGTGCAAACCGATCAAAGTATCGCCTGAACATGCGTTGAATGGCACAACGGCACTGCATATAGTAGCCTTGCAGCAAGGCGCTAATATTTTGCGCGTACACGATGTGAAAGAAGCGGTGGAAGTGATCACTTTGTTTGAGCAGCTAAACAACTAATAATATGGAACCTTATTATGCGGTCATCTTCACATCGCTACGTACGGAGGGTGATAATGGCTATGCAGCTATGGCTGAAGAAATGGAACAACTTGCTCAACAGCAACCGGGCTATTTAGGTATAGAAAGTGCGCGGAATGAATTAGGCATTACTGTTTCTTACTGGGCATCGCTGGAAGCCATTAAGAACTGGAAAGCAAATCTTGACCATTTGGAAGCGCAAAAGAAAGGCCGTACCACCTGGTACAGCCAATATAAAGTACGCATCTGCAAAGTAGAGCGTGAGTATGAGTTTACGATATAGTTTAGAATGTAAGTATGGGGTGCCGTTTGAACTCTTTATTTCTATCGAACAGGTACCGTAGTGTTACCAGTTTGCGGCTGCGGTGCGTGCCCAGGCTTTCAGCAATGTTCATCATCTTAGGATTGAAATCACCAATCCATTGCATTTCATAGTCTGTATATTTCGATTGTGGCTGTATCACCTTCGCACCTTCTATTATCATGTAAGCATCTACGCCCTTGCCTTGAAATTCAGGTATGATGCCAAATGCAATACCCAGGAAACGGGTACATTTCCCAAATTTTTGCAGCCAAAGAAATTTCAGTTTATGCAGCAGGTCGAATTTACCGTTTAGATGTTTGAAGAACTGGTTAAGATCTGGCAGGTTTATCCAGAATGCAATAGGTTCATCTTTGTAATAGGTAAACCAAATGATCTCTTCATCCATCACAGGTTTCATTTTTTTGAACATTTTTTTTACCGTGCGTTCTTCCAGCTGTTTACCACCACCATGGCTGGCCCATGCCTTATTGTATATATAAGTAAAATCTTTAGCAAACTTATCCAGCTCCGATTTTTTTACATGCTTTGCTGAATAATTAGGGTCTTTTGAAAGTTCAGTATTGCGTATGTAAAACTTTTCCTGCAGACGCTGGTCAACTTTCATAGCATAGCAAACCTGGTTGAAATACACTTCGAAACCGTAATTCCTGAATAGTGCTTCATAATAAGGTGGGTTATAATTCATACAGTAAAGTGGTTCCTGGAAACCTTCTACCTGCAAACCCCACCAGCGTTCGCGCTCACCGAAATTTATAGGGCCATCCATCGCTTCCATACCGCGCTCCCATAGCCACTGTTTACAGTGGTCGAAAATAATATTAGCGGCTTTCTGGTCGTTGATACATTCAAAAAAACCAATACCACCTGTAGGTTGGTCTTGTTTGTATTGTTTGTTGACGAATGTTGCTACACGTCCTATCACTTTACCATTATCATCTTTCAATAGCCAGCGCGTGCATTCCCCTTTTTTGAAGAACTTATTTTTCTTTGGGTCGAACACTTCTTCTATATCCTTATCAAGCGGACGAATGAAGTTGGGGTCGTTCTTATAAATTTCAAGGGGCAGTTCGAGAAATGCCTTTATATCCTGCTGTGTTTTTACTTCCTGCATCTGCATAGCTTACCTGCGAAAAAAATTACAACGTGAAAATACTCTAAAAAAAGAAACCCGCTGAAAAGCGGGCTACTCATTTGGTTATGACAGTTCACATATCTATTTTTTCTTGCTGAAAAAATCCCTCAATTCGCGGCTCATTTGTTCGCCGCGTATTTTCAGGTCTTTCAGTTCATCGCCTACATTATTCTTTATAGTATGAAAATCCATAGGGTCGCCGCCCGACATATAGCGCAGGTCTTCAGGTGTGCGTGCTGCAGGTACTATGATCCATGCAAGTATGT
>CBFGNI010000006.1:0-29219 GCA_965650105.1 uncultured bacterium
CACCTGCATCAAGGCTATACTTACAGAATAATTATCTTGCAGCCATGCCGTTCACCTTCGCCCATCCTGCTATCATACTGCCACTTACCAAACTACCCCACAGGTATTACTCCCTCACAGCACTTATCATCGGCGCTATTACTCCTGACTTCGAATGTTTTATCAGGATGAAAGCGAAAAGCATTTATAGCCATACATTTTGGGGCATTCTCTATTTTGATGTACCTGTAGCTATCATCATATTTTTAATCTGGAATGTTTTAGTGAAACAAACATTGCTGAATAATCTTCCTCCATTTCTGCAAAGGCGATTTAACAATGAAAGTAAAATTCAGAATAACTGTTTTACTGTAATCATCTCACTTGCCGTTGGTATATTTTCACATCTGTTTTGGGATTCTTTTACACATAGTAACGGGTATTTTGTAGCACATTCATCTATGTTGCAAAATGTATATCATTTTAATTATGGAGATATTACTTTGTATGAGATTATTCGTAACATAAGTAGCATTGCAGGTGTGCTGGTTTTAATATATGCTTTATGGAATTTGCCTTCAAAATACACTATTGGGAAAGGTGATAAATGGTATTGGCCACTCGTAGGTTTTACGCTTACTCTTACAATATTTATAAGGTGTATTGTGCCACATAAAGTATTAAGTTTAGGTGATTACTTTTCTACTTTTACAGCAGGCCTTTTTATTGGTATAATAATAGCATCAATAGTATCTGAAAAAATAAAGATCAAATTACATCGTTATGAATAAGCTTTTGACAATAGCATCTGTGTTAATTATTACCGGTTGCCAAAGTAATAATTCTGATACAGTAGCCAATAACTCATCCGGTAGTATTGTGAATAAAGAAGGAATAACGGAAAGTATTGATACTATATGTTATGCTTACACCAACCATAGAGACACGATACTAATGAGTATTGTTACAGTTGGTAATAGCGTTAATGGCTCACTTAGCTATAGTTATTTTCAAAAAGATAAAAATACCGGTGCTTTAGCGGGCAGTATATATGATGATACACTTATTGCAGAATACAATTTTATGTCAGAAGGTATGCAATCGAAAAGAGAGGTGGTTTTTGTGAAGAAAAATAATACTTGGATGCAGGGCTATGGTGAAATGATTGAAGATGGAAATGAGTTGAAATTTAAGGATAGAAGTAATCTGATTTTTGATACGGTCAATCTTTTACAAAAAACTAATTGCGAATAGAACCCGCTCTTTACACTAATTAAACTTCGTTTACACTATCAATGGGAATATCTTTTTTATTGAAGAACAATAGACCTATCATCATTAGTAAACTAGTAATTACAATAACAAAGAGTAGTATGCCTTCATTAAAACTGCCCAGGCTTTTTTCTGGTGGTATACTGTAAAACAATAGAATTGTTATTAAGCCGCGTGGCATAAGAAATAATTCGGGTAACAGGTTTGTTTTAAGTATCAGTTGCAGGTACAAAAAGCGAATGAAAAGAAGTATAACAACTATAATGCTCCCCAATTCCCAAACTTCACTGCTTCTGAAAATATTCAGGTCGATTGTATAGCCAAATAGTATAAAAAAGAAAGTGCGGATCAGAAACGCAATTTCTGCAGTTATTGTTTTCAGAAATTCAAGTACGCCTGTTATATTTTCAGTATTTATCCATTTTCTAATTGGCCCCCTGATCACAAGACTACTATTGTTCAGCACCAGCCCAAACACCAATACAATAAGTAGTGACGGCAGGTGAAAAGATTCCCCCAAAGCGTATACAAGAGAAAGTATAGCGAATACGAGGAAAAACCTGGTTTTTACTGCTGTTTTAGCCAATATATACACTAGTAATAATGTGGCTAATGCAGAGATAATGATAGCCAAGAGTATATTGCTTGTGAACTGAAACACCGCGCCAAAACTTAATATGTTTTTCATCAACATATAGTTGAATGCTAGTATGCCCAATATGTCGGAAAAGGAAGATTCATAAATTATGAACTCCTTTTTCTGTTCTGGTAAATGTCCTGTGCTTGGTATTACTATAGCACTACTTATTATACTTAAAGGTATAGCGTAAAGAAAAGCCTGGTCGAACGGTTCATTTAGCCATTGCATAATTATTATGCCTATGCTAACCGCAGAAATAATGAATATTATTAAAGCTGAAGAGAAAGAGTTGCGTATCAATGGTATCTTCCGTTTACTTATTTTCAGGTCAAGTGCAGCTTCCAACACTATCATTATAAGCCCTATAGCCCCAAGTATTTTTACCAATTTTCCAACAGGGAACAGGTCATATCCGTAATATGCAGACGCGTATTTAATACCTAAACCTGTTGCTAAAAGGAGTAGCACAGAAGGTATATTGATCTTCCGGCTCAACTGGTTGAACAAATAACTAAGTATTACTATACAGCTTAATAATATAATGACGGTATGTGTATGTATTGTCATATCTATGGTTCAATTCTACTATAATAATTATACCTTATCTAATAAAAGGCATCTTCAAAATGTAGTATTTCTTTTATGATTTCTTCATGTAGCAGAATGCTAATTATATCGAACTGCACTTTCTTATATTGGGGGTTTACGTCTATGAATTGAGTTGCCGCCTCTTTTAGATACCCTATTTTCCTGGCGTTCACTGCTTCTTCCGGATACCCAAATACAGCGTTGGCACGTGTTTTCACTTCAATAAATACCAGTAAATTATTCTTTTCTGCTATTAGGTCTACCTCTTTTTTGCCAAAGCACCAGTTAGCATGTAAAATATTATATCCTTTTTTTTGCAAAAACTTTTGAGCTATTTGTTCGCCTTTTATCCCAGTTTCGTTATGTTTGGCCATCTAAAAGTTTTAAAATGAGAGAATTAATTGCAGATTTCCCAACGCAACTTGAGGAAGCACTAATAATAGGTAAAAACCACAAGTTCGTTGCTGCTAAAAAAGACTTTAAAAATATAGTACTGACTGGTTTGGGCGGTAGTGGTATTGGTGGTTCAATAGTTCAAAATTATGTGTTCGATAAACTAAAGATACCGTTTATAGTTAATAAGGACTATTTCTTGCCATCATTCGTTGGTAAAGATTCACTTGTTATTGTTTCTTCTTATTCGGGTAATACTGAGGAAACTTTGGCGGCCATGCAACAAGCAATTAAGTATAAAGCCACGATTATTTGTATTACATCCGGAGGTAAGGTGGCTGAGATAGCAAAGAAGAAAAAAATAGATTGCATTTTGCTGCCGGCCGGTATGCCACCGCGTGCATGTATTGGCTACTCTCTACTACAAACTTTATTCACGCTGCAACATTTCGGTTTGTTGAAAGAGGATTTTGTAAAGGATATCAAAGCGGCAATTAAGCTTATAAAAACAGACGCCAAAGACATTCAGAAAAAAGCAAAATCTATTGCGCAAAAATTAAATGGCAAAATGCCTATAATATATGCCGCTGCTGATTTTGAAGGCGTAGCTGTCCGTTTTCGCCAACAACTGAATGAGAATAGTAAGATGCTTTGCTGGCACCATGTAATACCCGAAATGAACCATAACGAATTAGTTGGTTGGCGCGATAAAAATCCTAACTATGCAGTAGTTATTTTACGAAATGAAAATGATTACGAACGCGTGCAAACAAGGGTTGAGATCAACAAGAAAATAATTAAAAAATATACGCCTAATATTATTGAGCTATACTCGAAAGGAAAGAGTTATTTCGAACAAGTTTTTTACTTCATTCATGTTACTGATTGGGTTTCGGTAAATCTTGCCGACTTAAGAAATCAAAATGCAACAGAAGTAAAAGTTATCGATTTTCTGAAAGGAGAGTTAGCCAAGTCATAATGTTGATCATATTTAATTGAAGCCATTCAGTAATGAGTGGCTTTTTCTTTTTTAAAAACTTTTAAAATACATTTCCTGGTAATAGTATTTTTTATACCTTTGCCGCCCTGGCAAGTCTTATACGGCCAGCTCCTACTAAATCCCCCAGGACAGGAATGTAGCAAGGGTGGGTGGTTGTAGCGGCGCGATGTAAGTAACTTGCCAGTTTTTTTATGCTCATTAGGCAAGAATTTTCCACACTTCAGCAATAGCCGGGCATATTTATTTATTTTTGCCCGCAAGCAATCCAAACTATATGAAGTTTTTTATTGATACAGCCAACCTGGCTCAAATTAAAGAAGCACACGATCTTGGCATACTGGATGGTGTAACTACCAATCCGTCTCTGATGGCTAAAGAAGGCATCAAGGGTGAAGAGGCTATTGCACAGCACTACAAAACTATTTGCGAAATGGTTGATGGCCCTGTAAGTGCTGAAGTATTAGGTACTACTTTCGAAGGTATTGTAGCGGAAGGCAAAAAACTGGCTGCTATACATAAGAATATTGTTGTGAAAGTGCCCATGATTAAAGATGGCATCAAGGCTATCAAATGGTTTACCGATAACGATATTCAAACTAACTGTACGCTTGTATTCTCCGCAGGCCAGGCAATTCTGGCAGCCAAAGCGGGTGCTACTTTTGTATCTCCTTTTATTGGCCGTATTGATGATAGTAGTTGGGATGGTGTTACATTGATCGAGCAAATAGTAAATATCTATAATTCACAGGGTTACATGACTGAAGTATTAGCTGCTTCTATCCGTAATCCTTTGCATATAGTGCGTTGTGCAGAAGCAGGTGCCGATGTATGTACTTGCCCATTACCGTCGATACTTGGTTTACTGAAACATCCTTTGACTGATTTGGGGCTTGAGCAATTTCTGAAAGATGCAAAATCAATGCAATAATCCAAGCATATTATAATAAAAAAGCCGTAGTGATTTACTACGGCTTTTTTATTTCGTTAAAGTTGCGATTAAAGGATTGTTTTCAAAACATCATCCAATATATCCAATGCTTCTTCTTTGCTGTTGCCTTCAGCATATATGCGTAATAAAGGCTCTGTACCCGATGCACGTAATAGTATCCATCCACCATTGTCGAGGTGATATTTCACACCGTCAATAGTTTCAATGCTGTTGAAAGTGTACTTCCCAAACTTAGAGTATCTATTTTCTTGCGCATTTTTAATAATAGCTTCCTTCTTTTCGTTCTCAATGTGCATATCGTTACGTTCGTAAGCAAACCGCCCCACAACTTCATATACCTCTTCACACAGCTGTTTCAGGGTCTTGCCCGATTTGGTCATGAACTCGTACAAGGCGAGTCCATCATAAATTCCATCACGTTCAGGTATATGGCCTTTCACTGCAATGCCACCACTTTCTTCACCACCAACCAGAACATCCTCTTTGATCATTATTTCGCTAATATACTTGAAGCCAATAGGAGTTATCTCAATAGGTAAACCATAAGCTTCACACATGCGTTTTACACGGTCGGTTGTAGAGAATGCTATTGCTACCTTACCCGTCATGCCTTTGTATTTATGCAAATAATGTATCAAAAGCAAAATGATGTGATGCGCATCAACAAAATGCCCATCTTCATCGTAAAGACCAATGCGGTCAGCATCGCCATCGGTTGCAAGACCAATTTTTATTTCTGGTGTTGCAGCTACAGTTTTTGCTAACTCTTGCAGGTTTTTGTCCAGTGGCTCCGGTGCCTGTCCATGAAAACCAGGGTTTTCGTCACAGTGTATCAATACTGTTTCCGGCAGTAATCTGCGCATTACATTTTGACCGGCACCAAACATGGCATCATAAGCCAGCTTAAAAGGAGATTTACGTAAGGCCTCAAAATCAAATTTTTCCTTAAGGTAGTCCACGTACATATCCTCCAGGTTTATATACTCCAGCAGGCCATTATTTTCCCAATGAGGTAGATCATCTTTAGGTATTTCAACTGTATCTGGTATTAGCGCTTCAACAGCTGCAATATCTGCCGGGCTCGAAGGGCCGCCATGAGCGCCCTTTAATTTATATCCGTTGTATGATGGGGGATTGTGTGATGCTGTTATTACCACACCTTGTGTAGCTTTTAATTTCAATACACCCAGCGATATCATAGGTGTACTGATATAACCCCTGGCATACAAAACCTTTATGCCGTTAGCGCACAATACTTTAGCAACGGTTTCAGTAAAAAGCTCACCACCAAAACGGCAATCATGCCCAAGTACAACAACAGGTTTACTATCTTTTTGCAGCAGCCATGTGGCTTGCCCTTTTGCTACGCGTGCTACGTTATACACCGTAAAGTCTAATGCTATTATGGCTCTCCAGCCATCGGTGCCAAATTTTATTTTGTCAATACTCATTATCAGTTTTTGAAATTTACGCTACTGTTAAATACTTGTTTAACTTGTTTATACAGGCATCAAAAATAATAAACCTTTCATACCATTGTTGTGGCTAATTTTAAATAATAAAACTAACAACGATGTCAGGCATTATTAAATCGATAGACCCCGCTACAGGCAAGGTTATTGGCGAATATAATATTGATACACCCGAAAAAATTGATAAAGCGTTAAAACAGGCACATAAAGCGTATGAAAGCTGGCGTATGCTGTCGTTCAAAGAGAGAGGAGCTGTACTAAAGCAGATAGCTGCGGAACTTAGAAAACAAAAACCCAAATTGGCAGAGCTTGCAACGAAAGAAATGGGTAAACCAATTAAGCAAAGTCTGGAAGAAGTAGAGAAGTGTGCGCGCACATTTGATTTTTACGCTAAAGAAGGTCCTAAGTTCCTTGCTGATCAAATAATAGAAACCGATGCGAAGAAGAGCTATGTCTCATTCCAGCCACTGGGGGTGGTATTTGCAATAATGCCGTGGAATTTTCCTTATTGGCAGGTGTTCAGGGCTATGGGGCCGGCACTAATGGCGGGTAATACAATGGTGCTAAAACATGCATCCAATGTTAGCGGCTGCGCTGTAGCAATTGAGAAAATAATGAAAGCAGCCGGAGCACCAAAAGGTTTATTCCAGACATTGCTTTTGCCGTCAGATAGAGTAGCAGCAGTTATTGAAAATTCTGTTATATCAGCTATCACGTTTACTGGTAGTACTGCTGCAGGCGCTAAGGTGGCCTCTGTGGCCGCTGCGCACGTTAAGAAGCAAGTATTGGAGTTGGGTGGTAGTGATGCCTACATAACTCTGGAAGATGCCGATATGGAGCTCGCAGTAAAGACATCTGTTGATGGCAGGTTAGTAAATAGCGGCCAAAGCTGCGTTGCTGCAAAACGTTTTGTAGTAGTAAAAGCTGTGCGTAAAGAGTTTGAGCAAAAAATGGTTGAGCTTATGCAGGCTGCAACATTCGGTGATCCTATGGATCAATCAAATAAAATTGGCCCTATGGCGCGTGTAGATCTGCGCGACCAGCTACATGAACAAGTGCAGAAAAGCATTGAGAAAGGTGCGAAGCTACTTTGTGGCGGTTATATACCCGAAGGCGATGGTGCATTCTATCCGCCAACCGTATTAACCAACGTAAAGAAAGGTATGCCCGCCTATGATGAAGAACTTTTTGGCCCTGTGGCATCTATTATAGAAGCAAAAGATGAGCAAGACGCTATCAGGTTGGCTAACGATAGTATATATGGACTTGGCGCAGGTATATTTTCTAAGAACAGAAAAAACGCTGAACGGATTGCTGCTAAGGAACTACAGGCCGGAAACTGCTTTGTCAATTCATTCGTACATTCAGATCCACGGCTTCCTTTTGGTGGTGTAAAACAAAGTGGCTATGGCCGCGAGTTAAGCGCATTTGGAATACGTGAATTTGTAAATGTAAAAACAGTGTTTATACAGTAGCATGAAAAGCCTGAGCAAAACTGGCATAATTGTTTTTATCCTGTTGGTATGTGGCGTACTAACAGGATATTGTTTATTTAGAAATAATCAGGCATCTTTGGTTGCTGCTACTAAAAAACACAAAGCAATGTACACTTATCTGGCACTAGGTGATTCTTATACAATTGGTGAACAAGTACCTATGGCGGACAATTTTCCGCATCAGACGGTTGAACTATTAAAGAAGCAAAACTTTGATGTGGCGGCACCCGTTATTATAGCTAAAACGGGCTGGACCACCGACGAACTGGCTATGGCTATCCAGGAGCACAATATTACGGATACATTCTCTTTTGTATCTTTATTAATAGGTGTAAACAATCAGTACCGTAGTCGCGATGTTGATAACTATAGGCAGGAGTTTACTCAATTGCTCGATCAGGCAATTATGTTTGCTGGTGGCGAAGCTGAAAATGTATTTGTTCTTTCCATTCCCGATTGGGGGGTGACCCCTTTCGCAGATGGAAAAGACAGAAGAGAAATAGCTAAAGAGATAGATGACTATAATGAAGCAAATAAAGAGATAGCAGAGGCTCGCAGATGCCATTATATTGAAATAACTGAAAGCACCAGGCGAAATGGAAGCAACGCGTTATTTCTTGCTGATGATAAACTACACCCATCGGGCAAAGAGTATGAAGTATGGGCAGTAAAACTGGCAAATGAAGTGGCAAACCACTTGAAAAAGTAAATACCTATTTAAGGCTATTAAATAATTTATCCAGCTTTTCGCTGGGTAATATTTTTTGCCATTGCCTGCCCGAGGCTATAAGGCGTTCCCCAACTTTAGCTGTATATTCTGTTACCACCTCATTATTATTCACTTCTTTAAGAATTGCTGTAAATAATACCTCCTGACCCACAAGAGCAGGGGAGTGATGACTCACATTGATGCCTGTACCAATACCTTCCTCTCCTTCTTCCTTCATTTCAAGCACAAATAATCGTCCACTCCATTCGGCATCCCTCGCCATGGCAAAGGTAGAATATACCTGATGTACCTCGCCACTTTCAAACTTTGCGGTATCGGCCTGCGTTACAATATGAATATATTTTCGGGTATCGCCAATATTGAAGGGCTGTATCATAATCACAAAATAATGTAAATCTCTATCATAATCTTACAATCGTATTTGGCTTTTATTAACAAGTGTATTACTTAACTTTGCAGAACGCACATGAAGAAGTTATTTGTCATACCAATAATGTTTATGTACCTGTTGGCCGTATCGGGCATTATGGTAACAGCACACTATTGCGGGCAGGAAATAGAATCATTAAGTTTTTTCAGTGATAACAATAAATGCATTGGTGGAGATTGTGATGATGAACCCGGTGAGAGTGACGGCTGTTGTAAGGATAAAACAATTGCGGCAAAAGTTACCAATGACCAGGATGCCGTATCTGCATTCAAGCTAAAGCTGCAACCCACTGAATTTGCTGCTTTGTCTTTACCGAACTTTTACAGTTTGCGGAATGATGCAGTTGTATCTACTATCAATATAATTGCTTACAGCGCTAATGCGCCGCCTGGCCTTTGGCAAGATATTCCTCTTTTTAAGCTCCATTCAAATTTTACTTATTACGGTTAGCATCTGTTGTTCTATATCGAATAATAATATTGTTTAATCGTTTAATAAGTTTTTATGAAACAAGTAATTGTTTTCCTTTCTATAATATTTTCATCTTTTACTGTGCTGGCACAGGATTCAAAAGGTGTCATTACCGAAACCTACAAAGTAGATGGCAACTGTGATATGTGTAAAAAACGCATTGAAACTGCCGCATTTATCAAAGGCGTAAAACATGCCGAATGGAATGAGGATAAGCATGAGCTTACCGTTATTTACAAACCATCCAAAACTAACGCCAATGATATATTGGCTAGTGTAGCAAAGGCGGGTTACAGTTCTGAGAAAATTGCGGCAACAGAAGTTGATTATAATAAGCTACCTGAATGCTGCCATTATAAAAGTGCTATTTGTAACCATTAAACTGACTGTTCATGAAACAACCTTACAGTTGGCTGCTGACTGGCAGCCTGCTGCTGATTTGTGCACAGCATGGTTTTGCGCAAGGCAGAGTATTAAAAGGCATAGTATACGGCAATAATAACATGGCTAAAGAAGAGCCGCTGGTAAATGCCGTAGTTGCCACTATCGATAAACAAATAGGTACACAAACTGCTGAAGATGGGAGCTTCTCGCTTGAAATTCCCGAACAAACCCAACATATCGTAGTGTCTTTTATTGGGTATAGAACTGATACAGTTGATATAAATAATGATACTACGGGGATTGAGATCGTTTTACAACAACCCAGGTCGTTGAAGGAAGTAATAGTACGCACAAGAAAAAAGGGCAATGAAATATCAAGCCTCAGCACTATGAAAACGGAAATGATAAGTAGTAAGGAATTGCTTAAAGCTGCCTGTTGTAACTTGAGTGAAAGTTTTGAAACCACTCCATCGGTTGATGTAGCCTTCACAGATGCGGTTTCGGGATATAAACAAATACAAATGCTTGGCCTTTCGGGGCCCTATACCCTAATTACCCGCGAGAATATACCGGATACCCGTGGATTAGGATCGATTACGGGGTTAACCTTTACTCCCGGTACATGGATAGAAGGTATGCAACTGAGTAAGGGAACAGGTAGTGTAGTAAATGGCTATGAAGGCGTGGCGGGACAAATAAATATTGAATTAAAAAAGCCATTTGAAGAAAAAGAAGAGAAATGGCTATTGAACCTTTACCAGAGTTCGCAAGGGCGTACAGAAGGTAATTTGGTAACTCGAAAACAATTCAATGAAAAATTATCAAGCAATCTGTTCTTGCATGCCAAATCTCAGTGGGCACGAATAGATCAGAATAATGATGGTTATATGGATCAACCACTCGATAAACAATTTGTAGGTGCTAACCGGTGGTTTTGGTTTGGCCCAACAGGTTGGGAGATACAAGGTGGCGTAAAGGGTAGCTTTATACGTAATACTGGTGGACAAAAAGATTATGAAGAAGGTGGTGAGCAAGTTGCTGGAAAGCCTTGGGGCTATGAAATGGACATAAACAGGGTAGAGGGTTGGGCTAAAATTGGTAAGGTATTTCCTGATAAGCCCGGTACGAGTATTGGGTTGCAATTATCAGGTGTGTACCACGATCAGAATGCGCTTTATGGTAAACGGATATATATGGCTACGCAAAACAGCTTCTATACCAACCTGATATTTCAAACTATACTAGGCAATACCAACCATGTATTAAAGACAGGTTTAAGTAACCTGGTCGATAACTATAATGAAACGTTGAGCTCACAGAACTTTAAGCGCAACGAAATAGTGCCCGGCGCTTTTGCGGAATACTCTTATAGCTTTTTAGAGAAGTTCAATATAGTTGCAGGTATCCGTGGTGATTACCATAATATATATGGTGCATTCGCTACACCAAGATTACATCTGCGCTATGCTCCGTTTAAGCAAACTGTGCTGCGTGCATCTGTCGGCAGGGCTCAGCGTACGGCAAATATACTGGCAGAGAACATCGGCTACATGGCTAGCAACCGTATGTTTAACATTGTTAGCACTACACCTGGCAACCCTTATGGTCTGGATCCTGAAGTGGCGTGGAATACAGGCGTTAATTTGACTCATAAATTTCAGCTTGATTATCGCGATGGTGCAATTAGTTTCGATTATTACTATACCGATTTTCAAAATCAGGTAGTTGTTGATGTAGAAGACCCGCATACTGTCAGCTTCTATAATCTGAAAGGCCAATCATTCGCACATAGCTTCCAAACGCAGTTCGATTATGAAGTTGTGCACAATCTTGATCTTCGGTTAGCTTATCGTTTTTACGATGTACGTAGCACTTATAGTAGTGAATTAAAAGAACGACCATTAGTAGCTGCTCACAGGGCATTTGCTAATATTGGCTACGAAACCCGTAATCATTGGAAGTTCGATTATACAGTACAGTGGGTAGGTAGCAAGCGTGTGCCATCATTACATATCCATCACGGTACTGGTACCGATGCTGAATTCAAATCCCCTACATTCTGGCAAATGAGCGCGCAGGTAAGCAAAGCTTTCAGTGAAGACTTTGAAGTGTACTTAGGTGGGGAGAATCTGACAAACTATATGCAGCATGACCCTATTATTAATGGCAATAATCCTTACAGTGATGGCTTCGACGCATCTATGGTTTGGGGGCCGGTAATGGGGCGAAATATTTATGCAGGCTTAAGATATAAGATTAGATAAATTTAAAGAGGGTGGTAATTATCACCCTCTTTAAATTTATGTATTTGAAAGCATATAGATTTTGTATGTTGTCGAAAAACGTATGTTAGTTTAAAAAAAATAATTTTGAATACAAACCTTGCAACATGACCACTGAAAAGCTAACTGAATATTGTATGGGCTTTAAAGGCGTAAAAGAGAGCATTAAATGGGAAGATCATCTTTGCTACACTATTGGTGAAAGGATATTTTGTATGGCGGGCATGAATGATAATTCTGCTGTTAACCTTAAAGTATCCCGGGAAGATTTTGAAGAACTTACCGAACGCGAAGGAATTGAGCAGGCTCCATATTTTGCCCGTGGTCAATGGATAGCTATACACAAACGCAATGCCTTAAAGCCTAAGGAATGGGAGCACTATCTTGAAAAAGCATACCAGCTTATAAAAGCGAAACTTACAAAAAAAATGCAGCGCGAAATAGATGAGCAATATTAAAAAGATAGGTCTGCCCAATCTTTTGATAGTCTTTCTTTCATTTCCATGTCGGTAAGGTCGAACCTTACAGGTACTACGGAAGCATACCCTTCATGTAAAGCCTGCACATCTGTTTCTGTACCATTATCCATATTTAAGAATTTGCCCGTCATCCAGTAATAGTCTTTGCCTCTTGGGTCAACCCGATGGTCAAATTCCTCTTTCCATTTAGCGTATGCCTGGCGGCATATTTTCAATCCATTAAAATTTTCACTGGTAGTTATTGGTATATTTACATTTAGCAATGTATGTTCCGGCATTTTCTTTTGTAGCATTCTTTGCGTCACAGTTTTAGCTACCATTCTTGCCACAGTGAAATCGGCATCATAATTAAAATCAAGTAATGAAAATCCGGCAGATGGAATACCTTCAATAGCCGCTTCCATAGCGGCGCTCATAGTACCGGAATATATTACGTTGATGGAATAATTAGCTCCATGATTAATACCGCTTACGCATAAATCAGGTTTCCTGTGCAATATTTTATCGCGGGCTAGTTTTACGCAATCTACCGGCGTGCCGCTACATTGCCATGCAGATATGTCGCCAAAAATATCAGCTTTATACAACCTTAATGGATGTCCTATTGTTATTGCATGTCCCATGCCCGATTGTGGGCTATCCGGCGCTACAACAACTATTTCACCCAATTCTTTTACAGCTTCTATTAAATTGCGTATGCCCGGTGCTGCTATTCCATCGTCATTTGTTACCAGTATTAACGGTCTTTCTTCATGCATAATTTTACCAATCACTTTTTAATAACTTATTCCTGCCAATAAAATAATATATAATTATCCAAGCAACAGATGCTATGCTATAATATAATGCTGAACCAGCTTCTTTTATTTGCGCCATTGCCTTTACCATATCTAATATAGGGAATGGAAGTAGCTCATCACTGCATTGAAGCGGTAAGTAATTACCAAGGCCATCAGCAAAATAATTGATCAAAGATTTTAGCAGCGTTTCGATAATTATGCAATAAAAAATGAACATGCCGATTGCTAATCCGCTTCTCTTAAAAAATATTGATATCAACAAGCAAAAGCTATAGTAATTAAGCGAAAGAATAAAAACATATAGCAGGTATTGGATGTGTCCCGGAAAGCCATCAAATCCTGAATTTGTTATAGCTATTAGCATGCCCACTATAAATACGTATAAGGTAGTGGCTATGCTTAGCGAAAATACGACGCCCCACTTAGCATGATAAAAATCTAACCTGCTCCATCCATCTATTATATTTTGCCTGTTGGTTCGGTACTGGTACTCATTGGTAGTGATGATGATAATAAGAATGGAAATAAACCATACAAAGATGCTGGCCCAGAAACCAATATTTTCCCACACAAAAGTAAAAGAATAAACTTGGCTAAGTACGTTGATACCGTTGCCACCAACTTTTAGGATACCCGATTTTACAAAGTAGTTCCATAATGGTAGCAGCACTGCGAAAAAAGATATCAGCACCCAAAATGTGCGATACTTTTTCAACTTCATCCATTCTATAGCTAATAATGATTTCATTGCGATGATTAATGGTTGGTAAGCTCCATGAATTTAGTTTCCAGGCTTTTCTTTTTCAATACAAGATGAGAAAGAACAATGCCATTTTCAATACAATATTCGTTCACTTGTATGGGGGTAATGTTTTCTTCGGCAAAAAGCTGTACTGTATTATCTACTATACTTGCTTTTTTTATGCCAGGCATATTGTCTAACAGTTGCCGTAGCACTTCATTATTTTGTGCGCCCACTTCTATTATATCTTCGCTATGCAAGCTCTCATTTACTGAACCACTCAATAAAAGATCTCCTTTTTTTAGAATGGCTACATGCGTGCAAACTTTTTCAACCTCATCTAAAAGATGGCTTGCCATTATGATTGTAATACCTTCTTCACTTAGCTGTCTAATAAGGGCGCGTATTTCGGCTATGCCTGCTGGGTCAAGTCCATTGGTAGGTTCATCGAGCACTAATACCTCAGGATTACCTAATAGTGCTGCGCCTATTGCGAGGCGTTGCTTCATGCCTAATGAATAGGTTTGAAAAGCGGTGTCTTTCCGTTCAAGCAATCCTACTTTACTCAGTACACGTTCTTTATCGTTGCTGCCGCGTTGTTTAATTGCAGCCGCTATATCTAAATTGTCCGATGCACTTAAGTAATGGTAGAAATTGGGTGTTTCAAGCAACGAGCCTACTTTCCGCCTTGCGACTTCTTTTGGTTCATTATCAAACCATGTATAGCTTCCAGTATCTGCATGCAATACATCCAGTATTATACCCAGCAGCGTAGTTTTACCACTGCCATTAGGGCCAAGAATACCAAATACGCTGCCTTTAGGTACATCGAACGATACATTCCTGAGTGCCTGAATGTTGCCGTAAGACTTCGAGATATTGTTGAGTGAAAGAATTGGTGGCAAGGAATTGAAGTTTTATCAAAGATAATAGCTTGCCAATAAAAAATGTTACTATCAGTCCAGGAATAGATCTTTTTGCAAAGATTTCCCGGGGTTAATAGCGTAGGCTTCAAAGTTAGTAATACCGTTCTCTTCGAGTACCTTCTCATCAATAAGAAATTTACCCGTGTAAGTATCAGCAGGTTGCTGCAAAATATAATATGCTGCGTCGGCAATTATTTCAGGTTTACGGCTGTGCTGTACTATCATTTCGCCGCCTAATAAATTTCTTATAGCAGCAGTACCTATTGTAGTTGCCGGCCACAATGCATTCGAGGCTATTTTAAACTGCTTCAACTCTTCAGCCCAACCCATAGCCAGCATGCTCATGTTGTATTTGCTGATGCTATAGGCTACATGTTGCCCAAACCACTTAGGATCCATATTTAACGGCGGCGATAATGTAAGTATATGAGCGTTATCGCTTTTTTTCAAAAAGGGCATACAATGCTTAGTTACCATAAATGTTCCCCGCACATTTATAGCATGCATCAGGTCAAACCGTTTCATGTCTGTTTGCTCTGTATTGCTGAGCGATATTGCAGATGCATTATTGACTACTATGTCAATACCGCCGAAAAGAGTAATAGATTGCTGTACCGCCTGTATTACTTGCTCCTCATCTCTTATATCACATTGTACTGCAAGCGCCTTGCCACCAGCCTCTTGTATTTCATTAGCCGCAGTGTATATAGTGCCACCAAGCCGCGGATCTTCTTTTACCGATTTCGCAACCACTACAATATTAGCTCCATGTGTGGCCAGTTTTAGCGCAATAGCTTTACCAATTCCACGACTTGCGCCGGTTATAAACGCGGTTTTACCCTGAAGTGATGACATGCAATTCTGTATTTGAGATATAAGTTAGCCATTTACCATGGCAAAATGCTTAGGATCTTTTCGGCCACTCCAGTTTTGGCCACAAAACACATCGCATTGCTGCATCGCATCCAGGAAAGCGTTACTCCATACTCCCTGGCTTCCTAAAGGGTTCTCCGCGGCGTTAAGATCAATGCCCGCTCCCCAGCTATGTACCGATAAAACAGTTTCATTGGCACCCATTCCCCGTATCTGGTAACAACCCTCAAAAGTTTTTATTTCCTTGTGAAGGTTTTTTATTTCAAGCAGCCTGAATGCTTTTTCAAGCATAGGTCTAAAATGTTTGTGTATGTACATTTCTTCGGCGGGAAACCAGTTGAACACCGATCTTACATGCCAGTTATTTAACCATTTATTTTCCCATCCTGCCTCACGCGGATCTCCGTACCTGGTAAAAAGTATTAATTGTGCTTCGCCTGAAAATTCTGGCGGTGGTGATATGTTGTGCTTATCTGCCATACAAATACAAGATTTGTTCTACTTGAATTTACTCTATTTATACCATTGTCGGCTGGTGTTTAACAATAGTTTAAGGCTAGCTTGTTTCACTGATGCTTTCCTGCTTTATGGGTAAAACGATTATAAAGGCTGAACCCGCGCCCTCTTTACTATTAGCGGTTATCAGGCCGTTATGTTTATCAATTATTTTCTTACAAATTGCCAGGCCTATCCCGGTTCCTTCATAATCTTGTTTTGAGTGCAAGCGCTGGAAGATGGTGAATATTTTATCTAAGTATTTTTCATCGAATCCAATGCCATTATCTTCAATCTTAATGCGGCAGAAATTGCCTTTATCTGATGTTGCACTGCTGAAGTCTTTTTGATCGGTCCTGTCAACACTGATGTCGATTATTGGTTGTCTGTCGGAATGAGAAAATTTAAGTGCATTGCTTATTATGTTTTGAAATACCTGTCTCATTTGTCCAGGCACAGCATCTATCAGCGGAAATTCGGGTACATTTATTATCGCTTCCTTCTCATTAACCGCTAATTCAAGATCGGCAAGTATATCATAAATAATATCATTCAGGTTAACTGGTTCAAAAAGATTGGAAACAGACAAGCGGGAAAAGTTCAGCAGGTCATTTATCAGTTTTGTCATTCTTGATGAAGAGCTGATAATTCTTTGGAGATAATCGGCCCCATTGCCCAATTTATCTAGGTACCTATCTTTTAAGATATTACTAAAGAGATGTATTTTTCTAAGTGGCTCTTTAAGGTCGTGCGATGCTACCGATGCAAATTGTTGCAAATCGTGATTGCTGTTTTCCAGGGCCTTATTCGATTCCTGCAATTCGATGGTGCGCTCTCTAACCATTCTTTCCATCGTTTCGGTAGCAGTTTTTTGTTCATGTATATCGGTATGGGTACCTACCCACATTAGTATGTTTCCTTTATCATCTTTTTTTGCTTTTGCTCTTAACAAGTGCCACCTGTATTCACCGTCTTTTCTTTTTAGTTTTACTTCTATATTAAAATCGCTATTGTCTTTTTTAGCTGCCTCCCATTCTTCTTTTATTTGCGGTAGCTGTTCTTCACTTGTGTACTTGTATATGTCCAGCTCTTCTTCATCTGCACCTGTATATGCAGCAAAATTTTTATTTACAAAGTTTATATTGCCCAATGGGTCAGTTGTCCAAACTATTAGTGGTATTGCTTCTGCTAAAAACTCTCTTTGTTCAATGTTTTTTACCAGCTCCATTTCAGCCTCGCGCAGTGAGGTGATATCCATCATCGATCCCAGCATGCGGTAGGGTATATCATTCTCGTCATGAAGTATATAGCTCCTGTTCAGTACCACAGCGTAGCTGCCATCGGCTTTAGCAAACATATATTCTGCCGACCATTGTTTATTACCCTTATTGATCTCTGTATTTATACTTTTTCTTATTTTTTCTCTTTCACCGGCGTGTATATTGCTGAAGAAGAAATCAATATTATTTGGTGTATCATTGGTAGTATAACCAAACATATTGTAAAATGCATCGCTCCACCATACGCTATTGTTTACAATATCCCAGTCCCATAAAGCATCATTGGTCGCCTTCGATATTAAACGGAATCGTTCGTCGCTTTCAGTTAATTTTTTTGTACGTTCAGAAATGATATTTTCAAGCTCGTTATTGAGGTCCTTAAGTTTGTTTTTAGTAATGTTCAATTCGTTATAGCCGTTCCTTATTCTGTCTTCCGCTTCTTTTTTGTCCGTTATATTTCTATATGTTACAGCAAGGCCATTCGAGGTTTTTGCAGCCATTATTTCCTGCCATAAAGTGCCTCCCTTATGAGGCTGGCTAATTGTAGTTTTAAAAGGTTTACCGGTATTTATTGCTTGTATATATTTCTTTAAAAGTCCGTTCTGCTCAATTTCCGGAGCTACAGTTTTAAACGATTTATTTATTAGCTCGTTACCATACATATATTCAGCCGCATGGTTGGCTGCATTTATCCGGAAATCTATTATGTCGCTCTGGCTATCGCGTATAGGTTTTAAGGCAAGAATTACATCATCTGTAGCATTAAATACCCCGGCTATAATATTGCCCAACTCTTTTGTTTGGGTAACATCAACAAACGAAATGATAACACCATCTATTTTTTTACCCTGTTTTAAGTAGGGTAGTATCCTCATCAGTGTGGTTCGGTCGTCAAGTGTTACCTCCTTTTCCAGCACTTTACCATCTTTCAATACGCTTTGCAGCGAGCCTGTCAGATCAAAATTCAGATTGTTAGATATATGGTTAAAGGGTCGGTTAATATCGCTGTCTATAAGGTTTATAAAGCGTACTACTGCAGGGTTGTACTTCCTGATCTTTAAATTATTATCTAAGAAAACCTGCCCTATATCAGTGCTGCCAAAGTAATTGTTAAGGTCGTCGTTTAGCTCAATGAGCTCTGCTATCTTTAGCTGGTGCTCTGTATTTAGTGTGTGTAGTTCTTCGTTTATCGATTGTAGTTCTTCATTTGAACTTTGCAATTCTTCGTTAGCGGACAATAGCTCTTCGTTAGAGCTCTGTAATTCTTCATTAGCAGTTTCAGCATCTTCAATTGCTGTTTGCAATTGTTGCCGTGTTTCCTTTAGCTCATTGTCCAGCTCTTGTATAAAGTCGCTTTGCTTGCTGTAGTTGTTATTACGTGCAGTGCCTGTAGCCGCGTTGTCGTCTTTACCCAGTACTATCATTGTTAACCCATTAACCGTGGGCTTAACTGTTATAGTGTATTTCTGATCTTTTCCATCCTTGCCCTTTACAATATTGCTGGTAGAAATTTTGCCATTTTTCTTCCAGGCTTTTCTGATAGTACTATTCAATATTGCTGATAGCGCAGGGTCCACCATTTTCAAAACATTCAAATTGGTCACCTTATCGGGTAGTGACAAATAGGAACGGAAACTACCTATTACCTCTTTTACATCAAACTGCTTATCTATATAAAATGCGGCATAGTCGTGGCTTTCCAGCAACGCTTGTTTAAAATCGTCTTCTAAGCTTGCAGCGCTTTTTTCTACTCTTTGTATGTTATCAAACAGGTTGTAGCTTCTGCTAAAGTCTGTTGTTTCGTTGGTTTTCCTGGCGCCATGGCCCATATTGTCCTTTTTTCGGAAGATTTTCCAGCGCTTATTAAATTCTTCCATCGAAACGTTTTGAGAGGACATTGACTCGCTGGGGCCAAGGAATAAGTAGCCTCGAACATTTAGTGAAAAATCGAAAGTATTCAGTATTTTCTCTTGCAGTTTGCCGTCCATGTATATCAACATGTTACGGCAGCTTATCAGGTCATTCTTTATAAAAGGAGGGTCTTTGCGGATATCATGTTTGGCAAATACTATTAGCTTGCGTAGTTCGGGTATTATCGTACAATATTTATCGTTTACTGTAAAATATTTGTCGAACAGATCTTCATCTATATCCTTTTTTATTGTGCTAAGATACGTACCCTTAGAAGCAGTGGCTATTGCTATTTCATCTACATCGGTTGCAAATATTCTTATTTTAACATCCCTGCCCGATTTTTTTATTTGCCTGTGTATGAGCATAGCCAGCGAATATGCTTCTTCTCCTGTACTACATGCGTTTACCCAAATTTTTACAGTATCACCATCTTTTTTAGCAGCTAAAATATCAGGTAAAACCTTTGTGTTTAT
Source organism: uncultured bacterium (assembly GCA_965650105.1). Lineage (GTDB taxonomy): Bacteria > Bacteroidota > Bacteroidia > Chitinophagales > Chitinophagaceae > Polluticoccus. The sequence goes on from CBFGNI010000006.1 coordinate 20,069, forward strand.
TATTTTAAATGCTTCCTTATCCCTGAAAAATCTTGTTACACCTATAAGAAACTCCCTGCTAAGCATTTGTACTTCGTCGGGATTCTTCTTCAATATTTCTACATATTCGTTTACATCGCTCGATTTAGTAATGAAAATGCGCCTGTTGATACGCCTGAATATAGTAGGTAATTTATAGTTAGTAAAATCACTGCCGGTTTCGCTCGATATTAATCCGAATATAGTTTTTAGCGTTTCCGGTGCAATACCGCTGTCGTCATCGGGGCTTTCATCTCCGTTCACATAATTAATAAGTTCAGCAGGCATTTTATCTGGTGGTAAAATAATGTCACCTACGCCTTTCGATATGGCACTGCGTGGCATACCATCAAACTTTGCTGTTTCCGGTTCTTGTATAAATACAAACCCGTTCTCTTCCTTAATTTGTTCTATACCTCTGGAGCCATCGGTACCCGTGCCGGATAGTATGATCGCAATGCTTTTTTCTTTTTGGTCTGCTGCCAGCGATTGCAGGAATATATCTATGGCAGTATTAGGGCTTTGGTCGGTTGCAGATTTTTCAGAAAGTTCTAATACACCATTTCTTATCGTCATTAATTTTTTCGGCGGAATGATATAAATACAACCGGGATCAACTGGCATATTGTTCTTAACCTCATATACCTTCATACTTGTATGTTTCGCTACAAGTTCTGCAAGCAGGCTTTTATGGTTGGGTGATAAGTGCTGAATGATAATGAATGACAGGCTATGGGTCTCAGGCATATTATCAAAGAAAGAATGAATAGCCTCAAGCCCACCCGCTGAAGCGCCAATAGCTACTACATAACGTCGTTGTCCGTTTTCAGGTTGCCCGTTATTTATCGTGGTGTTTTTATATTCCTTCTTTGCTTTTGTAGCCAAACCTCAAAATTTACCTGTCAACATTCTTAAGTGCATACTCTACAATTGTGTGCCTGAACTCTTCAGCAATCTCCAATTCTTGCTGGTGCCAAGGCAAACTGGCGTTTTTAACAGTTTGTTTCCACATGCTGAAAGAGTTTCTTGGATGATAATTTTTATTATCGGCTTCAAACTGTATAGCATCATCAGGGTTGCCGCCCCATTGTATTTGTTGCTCAGCCTCAGGCCTGAAACCAATTATATATTCACCTTTTTCAGCATGGATAGGTAAAACAATCATGCCACTTGCTATTTTACTGTATTTTCTGGCTGCATCATATTCAGCTGAAATAGAAGTGTTATAATAAGTGTGGTTGGTTACGTTAGATTGTAGCCATAATACCAGGTTCCTGATGTCGTTTTTTTCAGGTACAGTGCCTACTGTATCAATATTATTATCATGAACTACAGCTACACCATCAACATTGAGCAACGACAGGATAGATTTCCCTGAATCGTTCAGCCCATTGAATAATTTATCATTTTGTTCCTTGTAAAGATGTTGTATGAGGGTAGTCTGTACATCTCGTAACATATTTCGCAATACAAGATCTTTGTGGCTTTGCAGCGATGATATTTTAGTAGATATCACATTAGATAATAGTTCGAACACAGTGCATTGCTCATAATTGAGATATTTAGGTGTTTTATGATGGCAGGAAATCAAGCCCCATAGTTTACCGTCTTTAATAATGCGTGTTGACATCGAACATGTCGCATTCATATTACCTAAATATTCCAGGTGCACAGCCGGAACGCCGCGTAAATTACAATCCGACAGGTCAGTAAATGAATTAGTTTGTGGATTAATAATTGGGTATAGCTTTACGGGTGTATAATTACGGTCGGGTATTTGCCGGTAAGCATTTTTCAGATATAGTGCCCTCGCTTGCTTCGGTATATCAGACGCGGGAAACCTAAGGCCAAGGTATGGTTCCATATCCTGCTCTTTTATCTCTGCGATAGCACTGCCGTTCCAGTCTTCATCAAACTTATATATCATTACCCTGTCAAAACCTGAAAATTGTTTTAATTCTTTTACCGTTATACTGCATGCATCTTCAAGATTGTGGGCATTGTCAATCGCTGCCATGGCCAGTCGTACTTCCTGGTAAACTGTTATAAAACTATGTTCACTTGCACCACCTGCCGTTTCTATTGGCTCCAATTCTATAAGTAACATGTTATCTTTAGAATGGATGATGCCAAGGTTGCGCTTGCCGTTTTTAAATGTAAAATGCAATGGAATTTGCTTTGCATTTTTGGCCGCAGCATTTTTCAGGGTCGTAAATTCTTCAGGTAAAATATAGTTGCCAAAGTTGGTTTCTATTACTTGCTCCGGTTCCATTTCAAGCGTTGTTGAAATATTCCGGCTCACCTGTATGATGTTGAAATTAGTGCGATCTAAAACAAGTAGCGCTCCATAAGCTTGTATTTGGTTTACAAAATTCAGCGGCACACTACCGCAAAATTCTGAATCATAATTTTTCTTCTGCATCTGCGTATATCAAGGCGCCTGCGGCCCAGTTTTTAAATTTTGTAAACGTATCGTTAGCTGCCATTACTATTTCATTCCTGTCATCTGAATCCATTTGGGTGTTATTTACTGCTTCTGTAAATGATGTCCACATTTCCCTGGTTTCATCTCCATAGCCATTGTAAAAAGAAAACCCTTCTTGCGAATCTTTGCCAAGGTTTTCCATCAAAATTTTATTGATAATACTACCGCCGAGTGTTGATCCTTCAAATACATACATAGCGCCAAGGGCCTGGTAGTGGTTTGTTATTTCCGGCAATTCATCGGCAAGTGGTGGCAGGTCATTATGCTTCCAGTAAGTAAGGTCGTGCAATAAACTTAGTGCTTTCCTGCGGCTGCTATAAAACGGTATTTCTTCTTTGGCAATATGCTCGTCAATAAGTGCTTCCACAGGTTTCATATACCCGTAAAACATCTGTAACAAGCGTATGTATGCTTCTATTGTATTTGTTTGCTTTATGTAGGGGATAAGGAGCCTCTCCAGCAACTGATGCGCCTCTTTTGTTTCATTTTTCAATTGCTCCATTATCATCGCGATGTCCATTTTCGGAGAAGAAAGTTACGGCTATTTGGGCACTATAACCCTAATTGCAGCAAAACAAAACGGCTGCATTTATTGCAGCCGTTACAGTAAAATCATTTGATAATTATTGTTTGGTGTTATCCAGCGGTTTATTAGGTTTCTTTCTTCTGCCTGCTTCTTTCAAAGCTTTATCTATCAACCATTCTATCTGGCCGTTTACACTACGGAAATCGTCAGCGGCCCATTTTTCAATGGCTTTATACGTTTCCGTATCTATCCTTAGTACAAAGCTTTTTTTCTCGCTCACTATAAAATTATATTATTGATATAATGACCCTGTATTTAGTACAGGCTGTGCACCACGTTCACCACAAAGTACTACCATAAGGTTGCTTACCATAGCAGCTTTCTTTTCTTCATCCAATGTTACAATGTTTTTCTTACTCAGTTCCTCAAGTGCCATTTCAACCATACCTACTGCACCTTCTACTATTTTATAGCGTGCAGCTACTATGGCTGTAGCTTGCTGGCGTTGCAGCATAGCGCCTGCTATTTCCTGTGCATACGCAAGGTGGCTTATACGCGCCTCAATTATTTGTATGCCTGCTGTTTTCAATCTATCTATCAGTTCTTTTTCAAGCAATTCGCTCACTTTATCCCCACCACCACGCAGAGTAATGGCAGCATTTTCATCTTCAATATTATCATAAGCAAAACTATTGGCAAGGTGCCTTATTGCGGCTTCACTTTGTATACGTACATAGGCCATATAGTCAGCTACTTCATATGCAGCCTTGTAAGTGTCCTGAAGCTGCCACACCAATACCGCAGCTATTTCAATAGGGTTACCCATCTTGTCATTTACTTTAAGAGTGGGGGTAGCAAGGTTTTGTGCCCTTAACGTAAGTTTAGTAGGCAGGTAAAATGGGTTTACAAAGAAGAGGCCGTTATCCTTTACGCTACCCACATATTTACCAAATAGGTTCAGTACACGTGCATTATTAGGCTGAATGATCATTAATCCTTTGCTTAAAAAAATAGCGATAACTATTAATATAATACCTGGTATTATTTGCATAGGGTTGTTCTCGGCAGTAGCAAATAGGTAAATGGATGCAAGGAATGATATAATAGCTATTGCGAAGGCCAGGTACCCGTTCATTGGTTTGATGATCTTTTCCATAGTAAATTCTTTTTGATATTATTTTGATATCAAATTTATATACTGTTTTTTATTCTGCAAAATATTCTCAGAAATATATTCTTTGCGGGTTATTGATTTTGAGTTTTAAAGTTTAGTGTACAACTTTGGGGATATGTTATTGAGTGAAGTAGTTGGACAGCAACAAACTAAAAAAGGGCTTTTGCAGATGTGGGATAGCGGGCACTTCCCACATGCATTACTACTGGTAGGTAATGAAGGTACCGGTGGGCTGCCTTTGGCTTTAGCGTTGGCTCAATACATTTTCTGTGAAGATAAAAAGAGGGACGACTCTTGCGGTATATGCCCCGGCTGCCGCAAAGCAGGCAGGCTGGAACATGCTGACCTTCATGTAAGCTTCCCCTCAATACCGCCCAAACCCGGCACAAAAGCCATGAGCAGGCACTTTCTGCAAGATTTTCGTGAATTTGTAGCGCAAACGCCTTACGGAACCACTTACGATTGGTTGCAGTTCATTAATGCTGAAAACAAACAGGGGAATATAACTGCCGAAGAATGTCGCGAAATAATAGATGAACTTAATCTTAAATCGTACGAAGGGGGTAAGAAAGTACAGCTTATATGGCGTCCTGAATATTTGGGAAAGGAAGGCAATATTCTGCTAAAGCTTATTGAAGAACCACCTGCCGATACATTGATGATCTTCATTGCGGAAGAAACAGAAAGCGTATTGGCTACTATACTTTCACGCACGCAAATTGTGCGCCTGCCACCAATAGCGATAACCGATATGGCTCAGGCCCTTGTGCTACGCTCGCTTACCGATGAACGGAAGGCGATGCAGGTTGCCAATATGGCCAATGGCAGCTATACTGAAGCTTTGCGCCTGGTACAACATGCCGGGAACGATCTCTTCCCAGATGTACGCAATTGGTTTAATGCTTTATTTACACGTAATGGTGTGGCAGTGACAAAATTTTCTGAAGACTGGAGCAAGGCGGGTAGGGAGCAGCAAAAGAATTTCCTGCATTATATCATTCAGTTATTAGAACAAGCTATACGTATGCGTTATATGCCTGGCCATACACCTGCGCTTCCACAAGAAGAAGCACAGTTTGTGCAAAAGCTGGCAGCTATGACTTTGCCATTAGAAGTGTTTGAAAAAATGGTAGAAGAAATCTCACAAACTATTTACTATATCGAACGCAATGCACATAGTAAAACCCAATTACACACCCTATCTATCAAAGTCATGTATATTATCCAAAACAGGCCTTTGCCGGTTTTATAGAAAATAAAAAGCCCCAACAAGTAGTCGGGGCTTTTTGTATTATAAAGGCAATTATTTTTTGGCGCCTTTTGTATTTTCTTCGTTTTCAGCTTGTTTCAGCGCACGCGTCATAACTACAGAAGCTATTGGGATACGTGGTGAGTTCATGATCTCCATGTTTTCAGCCTTTACATCTTCAACACGTATGTTTTCATTCAGTGCCAGGTTCTCGATGTTTACTTCGATGCTTTCAGTAAGGTGTTTCGGAAGTGTACGTACTTTCAAAGATTTTACTTTTACTTCCAAACGGCCACCCGCTTTTACGCCTTCAGGCTGACCCACAAATTTCAAAGGCAGGTTAGCAACTACCTTACGGTCGCCTACCAGTTCCAGGAAATCGATATGGCTCAATTCGTCAGTAATAACGTCGAATTGTTTGTCTTTCAGGATACAGCTGTAGCTTTTACCATCTACAGTAATATCAGCCAGTTGGAATTCGCCGGTATAAACCAACGGACGAACGGCCAGCTTAGGTACACTGAAATGGATAGTTTCTTTACCACCGTATATTACGCCTGGTACCAATCCTTCAGAACGAACTTGGCGTGTTGCTTTTTTGCCATAGTCGCTTCTGCTTTTTCCTTCTAATTTTACACTTTTCATTTTTAGTGTTTTGTTTTCTTTCAACACCGATTGGATACCCGTCAAACATCCGGACGTTGAAATCTATTTTTCTAAATTAAGGTTACGGCTTCTGCCGGACAGGTTTTGTTGTTTAAACAGTCGTTAATTATTTCTGTTATTCAATACCACTATTTGCGGTGGCTATGAATAAATAAAGAGCTTATCGATTTATTTTCAAAAGTATTGCGGATGGCTACTGCAAAAAGCTCAGCTGTAGGCAACACTCTTATTTTTTTGCTTTCTTGTTTCAATGGTATAGTATCGCAAACAACTAATTCTTCAAGCTCAGAGTTTTCAATATTCTCATAAGCTTTACCACTTAGTACAGGGTGTGTACAAAATGCCCTTACCGATAATGCGCCACGTTCCTTCAGCAAGGCTGCCGATTTGCTCAATGTACCTGCAGTATCGCAAATATCATCTATCAGCACTACGTTTCTGCCGGCTACATCGCCTATTACGGTCATCGCTGCTACTTCATTGGCACGTTTACGTTGCTTATCGCAAATCACCATATCTGTTTCAAAGTACTTCGCTACCTCACGTACGCGGTTGGTACTGCCTACATCAGGGGCCGCAAAGATAAGGTTTTCTATGTTAAGTTTTTCAATATAAGGTATGAAAATGGCGGAGCTATCCAGGTGATCCACCGGTATATCAAAGAAGCCTTGTATCTGCGGTGCGTGCAGGTCCATGGTCATTACACGGTTAGCGCCTGCTTCGGTAAGGATATTGGCCACCAGTTTCGATGCTATGGCCACACGTGGCTTGTCTTTACGGTCCTGGCGGGCAAACCCGAAATAGGGTATAACTGCTGTTATATAGCCTGCAGAAGCCCTGCGTGCAGCATCTATCATCATCAGCAACTCCATCAGGTTATCTGCCGGGGCAAATGTCGATTGTACCAGGAAAACATAATCTCCGCGTATCGACTCCTGGAAAACAGGCTGAAACTCACCATCACTAAACTTCTGGATGGTTAAAGCCCCCAATTTTTTACCAAACGAGTGGGCAATTTGCTCGGCCAGGTAAGTAGAGCCTGTACCCGAAAAGATTTTTACTGATGGCTGCATGTAGCTTTTTTGGAATGGACTGCAAATTTAGCCAAAGCAGCGTTATAGCAAAATAGAAATTTATTTATTCCTTGTCTTTATTGTATTCTTCAGGAGAAATGAGATATGGATCCATGTTCTCATGGTTCTCAAGTTTGCCAAAAACCTTCCAGTAAAAAGCTTTGGTCATTCTATCACCATGTAGTAGCATTTTTGAATACTGGTAGGTTTGAAATAAATTAAGACCAATAAAGAACATTAATATGGTACTAAAGACTATTTTAATGCTTAAATACTTAAGTTTTTCATAGATATAAGTAAAGGAAGCCGCTAATGGGAATGCCAATATTGCGTAGGTATCTACCAATGGCCTGCACCCGAAACCCCATCCATACCACCACTGTTTCCAGCTAAAGGTTATGTAGATCATTACAGCAAAAAAGCTGATAAGTGAAAGCTTGTATTTTTTGTCGACAGCAATAAGGCCCAATATCCCTATCAATGCCATAGGAGTATAAACAAACCAACCTTTTTGGTAGCTGAATAGCCCTTTATAAATTTTTGAATATGGAAGATTAAAACCTTCACCCTCGTAAGAATAGTATATCCAGTGTCCTGTAATATATTTCCAGTATGCTAGCTGTGTAAATATGAGTGAGGAAAATACAATAAGCCCAATAACAATAGGTGCAATTTGTTTCTTTAATAGCTTTAGGCGCTGTTTAAACGTATCAGCATTATATACCCCCCATAAGAGTGGGATCAATCCCACAACAATGTTTACGGGCCGGGTAAGTGTCACTAATCCTAATACAATGGCAAGCCAATAAATATACTTCCGTTTGGAGCTTTCGTGCCATTTTGCAGATAGGTAAAGTACAGCTGCAAATAAGAAGAAAGAAATAGGGTGGCTCATGCCTTGCTCGAAAGCTGTATAATGATACAGATTAGTGCCAAATGCGATACAAAGCAATGTGATACAAATGATTCCATCGCTATAATTTCTTTTAAATACACTTCTGCAAAGAAATAAACCAAATACAACCCAGAACATAGCGCAAAAAGCAACTGCTTCCTGGTAGGGTAAGCTGAACCCATCAGCTTTATCATCACCCCGGATTGTACAATATGCATGCGCAATAAAGAAAAAAGGTGCTTCCATAATTGCTGTACCAACAGGGTATTTATCTAATACGCGACCATTAGGTTGTGTATTGCCGGGAGGTACATCCCAATCGTATCCTGTAAAAAAATACTCTTGGTTCTTCTCTTTATAAAAAGATAGTTGTGCTAAATCCCCGTAAATAAATATTGCAGGCAAGTAAACATAGTAAGTTGACCTATCCCACTGAAAGGCAATATGATCATTTCTCCAGTCGTTCAACCTGTTGAAGAATATGTAGATGTATAAAAAGGCAATAACGAAAATTACCAGCTTCGACCCCATGTCGTACAAAATAATGAACAGTTCACATTATTAGGGCATTCATTTCCTATATCTTTGGACAGAACTTTAAAAGAATTATCTATGAAACGTAATGCAACTGCCGTTTGGAATGGCTCTGGTAAAGAAGGTAAAGGTAACCTGACCACTCAAAGCACTGTGCTCGATAAAACACAATACTCTTATGGTAGCCGCTTTGAAGAAGGCGTAGGCACCAATCCTGAAGAACTGATGGCTGCTGCACACGCAGGCTGTTTTACCATGAAACTCACATTTGTTTTAGGTGAGGCTGGTTTTACTCCTGATGAAATAAAAACTGCTTGTACTATCATATTAGATAACGGGGCCATCACTAAAAGCGAGTTAGTAGTACGTGCTAAAGTGCCGGGCATTGATGCTGCTAAGTTTACTGAGTGCGCGGAAGATGCGAAGGCAAACTGCCCTGTATCTAAAGTCTACAATATGGAAATAACAATGGATGCTTCTTTAGCATAGTTGTTTTCTCCTAACAATGTTTAAGAACCTACCGGAAACGGT
>CBFGNI010000007.1:0-29055 GCA_965650105.1 uncultured bacterium
ACAATCCTTGTACAATTATCGAAAAAATGACTACAATATAGGTGAATGAAACCATTTCATCCCTATACATCTCAATAGGTAGTGACAAGGCTAAGGCCACAGATATGCCACCACGTAACCCTCCCCAAGTGAGCGTTCCTATGGCATGTCTTTCGAAAGAAACAAACTTAAATCTCTTCAAAATGGTTACCGGTATTGCAACAGATATTAAGCGCGCCACAAGAACAATAAATACCGCTATTATACCAATGCGAAATAGGAGACTATCCCATTGAACCACTAACATTTCAAGCCCTATAAGAAGGAATAATATTGCGTTTAATATCTCGTCGATTAGTTCCCAAAATTTCCCAAGATAATCCCTTGTAACATCAGACATCCCTAACTCTTTACCTTTATTACCAGTTATTATACCAGCTACAACCATTGCAAGCGGACCAGAAATATGCAATGCATTTGCTAATGTGTAGCCCCCCATCACTATTGCCAATGTTATCAATACTTCTACCTGATAATTATCTACCGATTTTAGTAATAAAAAACCAACATAGCCAAGCAAACCACCATATAGCAAGCCACCACCTGCTTCCCTCAAAAACAAAACTGCCATATCTAAGCCTGAAACATTATCGATGCCAACATGTGCTATTTCTAAAATAGTAAGAAATATCACTACCCCTACACCATCATTAAATAAAGACTCACCAGCTATCTTCATTTCTAAAGACGATGGGATTTTAGCTTTACGTAGAATGCCAAGTACGGCAATAGGATCTGTTGGTGAAATAAGCGCCCCAAATAATAAGCAATAAATAAAATCTACATCTTTTGCGAATAAATGGAATAATAGATACATAAACCCGCCAACCAATATAGTAGAAATAAAAGTGCCGACAGTAGCAAGGGCTATAACAGGTAGTCTTTCTTGTTTTAAACTCGATGCATTTATATGAATAGCTCCAGCAAATAATAAAAAGCTAAGCATCATATTTATCAATAGCTCATAAAAATCAAGTGTTTTTACCATTGCTACGATCGGTTGAAATAAATGCGGCGCTACATTGCCTGTCAACACTACAACTAAAGAACTTATCATAGATAACACCATAATGCCGATAGTTGATGGCAGCTTGATAAAACGACAATTTATATAACTAAAAATAGCAGCGATAGAAACAATTATAGTTATAATGGTATATAAATGCATAGGTAAGCTTATAAACATAGTCTCTGTAATAGCAGAGGTATGCGTAAATATAGTAGGTAATGAATTTACTTATATTCCTTATTTGTTTTACGATAAATAATATCTCTATGCATTTCTTTTACAGGATTTCCTTCCACAAATGTTAAGATATCAGTAATGTTATTTAGCTTGTCATATTTATATGTATAACTAATCCTCTGTTCACTTTCATTAGCAAACACATGTTCTTCAATTACCTTATCTTTTTCATATTTGTATGTCCTGTAATCATCTACTTTCTTATCGCCATTCATTATCATCGACTCAATGATGTGGCCATTGGAATCGATAAGACTACTATGCATACTAATACATGAGTCGTTGGCATTATATAAGTATTTCGTAAAATAAATATTTCCGCTATTCTTATGTTCTGTTATTATTACGTTTCTTGAAACTTTCTGTAGCAGATCATTTAGTAAAATAATTTCTTTACTTGAGCTGGCAGGATCGTAGGTAATTTTCAGCATATTGTCGATATTGTTATCAGCATCCTTCTTTCTGATAGTAAAAAGGCTATCGTTAGCGTAAGTATAAGTAATTCGTTGTGATATTTTGTGCGTCCTATCAAACATCACCTTCTCTTTTACCTTGTTTTTTCTATCATATACTATGCTTACTGAATCTATACGTTTATCAGTTTTAAAACAGGCGTATGAAGTCAATCTGCGATTTACAAAATGATAATTAATGATATCAGTCTTCTTGTCATTATCTCCAAAATGCTTTTCTGATTTTTTTATTAGCAATCCATTTCTATTAAACGTCATAGTTCGCTCCATCTTTTCATTCTTTATTCCATTTTCTATATCAAAGTAATATTCATTAATACTTGCTATTCGCCCAATAAATAAAAGATTATCAGAAGTTATTCCGTTTGGTACAACACTCCATTCCTGTGCAAAACAGTCATTTTTAGAATTCAATAAAATCAGAAATATCAAAATTGTAAATTGTCTCATACTTACTTTTAAACATGCGCTAAAAAAGAATATGCAAACATCATGGCAATAAAAGCAAATTCATTTATGAATCTTACACTCTTTGCATAAGGTTGTCGTATCTTATGCGTCGTATATCTTCTATAGGGTTGTTTCAAAGATAGTTAACACAGGTCACAACACTATTGCTTAAAATGAATAGAATTATATTTGCTACTCATCACGCGCAGGAAATTAACAAAGCATGGATAAATCACCTATTGAAAAAATATTGCAACCTGTCAGTAAATTCATTCATCAGGAATTTACTGGGGGTATAATACTGTTCATTAGTGTTGTTATAGCTATACTTTGGGCAAATATTTCACAATCAGGTTACCATAATTTTTGGGATACCAAGTTTGTTATCAGCCTAGGTGGAAAAGGCATCAATGCACCACTACATGCTTGGATTAACGATGGATTAATGGCACTTTTTTTCTTTGTTATTGGGCTCGAACTAAAGCGAGAATTCATTGCGGGAGAACTATCAACTTATAAAAAGGCTATACTGCCAATGGTAGCGGCATTTGGAGGCATGTTGGCACCAGCACTTATATATGCTGTCATTAATAAAGGCGAACCCTCAATAAATGGATGGGGAATTCCGATGGCTACAGACATTGCTTTCGCACTCGCCATATTATCCTTAGCAGGCAAGCATATACCCTATTCTCTCAAAGTATTTTTATCTGCGCTTGCAGTCGCCGACGATTTAGGAGCAGTGCTTGTTATCGCTTTTTTTTATACAGCCCACATTGCCATCATACCGTTGCTTATAGCCAGTTCTTTATTGCTTTTCCTTTTTATAGGAAACCTGTTGGGTGTAAGAAGCATTATATTTTACCTCATTATAGGTATTATAATATGGATATGCTTCCTTGCATCAGGAGTACATGCTACTATGGCTGGCGTGTTGGTTGCATTTATGATACCAGCACGTACAAAAATTGATGAGAAGAATTTTGTTGAAAATGTACGCCTATATTCAGAAAAATTTGAATTGGCAATTCCGCAACAAGGTACATTGATAACCAGTGAGCAACACCAGACAATAGAAAAAATAAAGCAATTAAGTACCGATGCCGAAACCCCTCTTCAAAAAGTAGAGTACGCATTACACCCATGGGTAGCATTTGTCATTATGCCATTATTTGCATTAGCGAATGCCGGTATGCATATCGACAGCAGTTTTATTACTTCATTGAACAACCCTGTAAGTATGGGTGTTATTACAGGCCTTATAGTTGGCAAATTTGTTGGAGTATTATTATTCACCTGGCTTATGGTACAATTTAAAATAGCAGTATTACCAACGCACGTGACGTGGAAGCATATAACAGGCATAGCAATGCTGGCAGGTGTCGGCTTCACTATGTCTTTATTTGTTACAGGGCTTGCTTTTAAAGATGCTAATATGATAGATGATGCGAAATATGGTATATTACTAGCCTCGCTAGTTGCAGGCATAGCTGGAACGATTGTTTTACGAAGGCAACCAGTAGTAAACGAGTAAGTTATTAATGTCTTGCAGCCAATTTTAATATATAGTATATGATAGAACAGGTAGAAATAGGATCCCTTCATATTGAAGATTATCAGCAACTTCTCGATGCAATGAAAGCTTCATATCCTGGCTGGCAAGGTGGATTCTGGACTTTGAAATCTATCGAAAACCTTATTAACCGTTTTCCTGAAGGACAAATTGTCATTAAAATGGGCGGTATAGTAGTGGGTTGTGCGCTATCCATAATAGTTAATTATAAAAAATTTGGAGATGGTCATAACTATAAACAAATAACAGGTAACTATACGTTTAACACGCACGACCCTAAAGGTGATGTGCTTTATGGTATAGAAATATTTATTCATCCTGATTACAGAGGGCTACGGCTTGGCAGAAGGTTATATGATGCACGTAAGGACTTATGCGAAAACCTAAATCTTAGGGCTATAATATTTGGTGGGCGCTTACCCAATTACCATTTACATTCAAGTGAGTTAACACCCAAACAGTATATTCAAAAAGTAAAAAATAAGGAGATATACGACCCCGTTTTGTCTTTCCAGCTGGCAAATGATTTTCATGTTAAGAAAGTTCTGAAAAACTATATGCCAGAAGACGAACAGAGTATGGAATATGCAACTTTATTGCAATGGTTCAATGTATATTACGTTTCTGAAGCAAGGAATTTATTCAATGTCAAAACAGATGTTCGTATTGGCCTGATACAATGGCAAATGCGCTTGTATAGTGATTTGGACGAAATGTTTAGTCAAGTAGAATATTTTATTGACTCTGTTTCAGCATATAAAAGCGATTTTGCTGTTTTACCCGAATTGTTTAATGGCCCATTACTTGCCGACTTTAACCATTTATCCGAAGCTGAAGCTATGCGGGAATTAGCTGGTTTTACACCAGAAATGAAAGTACGCTTCCAAGAGTTAGCTATCCGATACAATGTAAACATTGTAACAGGCAGCCTGCCAAGTATTGAAAATGGGGTATTAAAAAATATTGGCTTTCTCTGCCATCGCAACGGTTCAATTGATACTTATGAAAAAATACATATTACTCCAGATGAAGCAAAACATTGGGGAATACGTGGCGGCAATGCACTAAAGGTTTTCGATACAGATGCCGGCCGGGTAGGTATTCTTATCTGTTATGATGTTGAATTCCCTGAACTTCCAAGATTACTGGCCGAGCAAGGAATGCAAATATTATTTGTACCGTTTCTTACCGACACTCAAAATGCATATATGCGCGTGCGCCTATGTGCACAGGCCCGTGCTATTGAGAATGAATGTTTTGTAGCTATTACAGGAAGTGTAGGTAATCTACCCAAAGTGGAGAATATGGATATACAATATTCTCAGGCAGCGGTCTTTACCCCCAGCGATTTCGCTTTCCCATCAAATTGTATAAAAAGCGAAGCAACACCTAATACGGAAATGATACTTATTGCAGAAGTTGATCTTTCACTGCTTGATGAGCTGCATAGTTATGGAAGCGTACGTAACTTAAAAGACCGACGTACAGATTTTTATGAATTAAAGCTTAAAAACAATAACAACAAATAAACGCTAATAAATCACTAATTGTTTGATTTAGCAGATATAAAAATCTACGTTGATTACAAGTATATTTATTAACTTACTGAAACGTAGTACACCGATCGAATACACATCAGGCGTAAAATTTATATTTTAAGCAGGCCACGGAATCCTCTGGCAGCATAATAAGATTCTGCTCCGTTATGATATACAAACACATTATTGTAACGACGATCACAAAACAATGCACCGCCAAGTTTTCTAATGCTATCGGGTGTTACAATCCAACTTGATGTTTTTAAATCGAAACTTCCAAGTTTTTGTAAGTTGCGGTACTGATCTTCCGTTAAAAGATCAATACCCATATCTGCAGCCATTTCAACAGCGCTATTCGCTGGTTTATGTTCTTTTCTCGACTCTAAGGCTTCATGATCGTAGCAAATGCTTCTACGGCCTTTAGGGCTTTCAGCCGAACAATCACAGAAAATGTATTCATCCTTTTTTTTATCATAGCCTATAATATCGGGTTCGCCACCAGTTATTTCCATTTCGTTCAGCGACCACAATTTTTCAGAATTAGTTTTCAACCTTGCTTCCACTTCAGCCCATTGAATTGCTTTATGGAGTTTCATATTTTTCTCAAAACGGACTTTCAGTATTTTTAATAGTTCGTCTTGCTGCCGTTGTGAAAGCGTATTAGTTTTGTTCATATCCAAAGAAGGTTTTCTATTATTAAAATGAACTATTAGTCATTTAATCCTTTACCATCTAGTATTTGCGGTATACTTTTTTCAATTCGCAACAGCCGTGTCTTAGACTGTTTAGGCGCAGCAAAAAAAAGAACATAAGCTCTTTGTCTTCCCGGCGTTAATGCTTCAAATGCTGTTTTAAGATTCCGGTCTTTCTCTAAAACTCTTTGAAATTCTTCAGGGACCTTAAATTCTACGGTCTTTTTATATTCCACTTTCAAGCCCAGTTGCTCAATTTTTATAGCCTCTTTTATATATGCATTAACCGCCGTAGCCTTTTGGTCAACCTCGTGTACTCTTGTAAACCTAACCTGGCGGGCCGCTTGTACATTTTCAGTTTGCTGTATTAGTATACCTTTAGGGTCCTGAAGTAATGCTCCTTTGAAGAAAAGCAATGCACAATATTCTTTGAACACATGTATCAGCACTATATTGTTTCCTTCATAAACATAGCAGGGACAACCCCACTTCAATACTTCTTCCAACCCACTATCCGTAACTATAGTTCTTAACTTTTTTATCTCTTCCCGCCATCTGCCATTTTTATTAAAATAAAAATCAACTTTAGCATTCATCGTTCTACTTATTGGTTAACTAAAACAATTTTTCTTCCTACCGGCCTTAAATACCAAGATACCACAATAAGAACTAATAATAGTACTGAAGGAAATATTTCACTTACAGGATCTCCGACAGCAATATGCGAAAATAAAGCTCCCGACATAACAAAGAAAAAACCTGCATAGGCCCATTCCTTCAGCAATGGATATTTAGGAATAAGCAAAGCTATAGCACCTAAAATTTTCCAAACACCTAATATAGTTAACAGATAAACAGGATAGCCTAAATGTATAATACTATCCACCCCACCTGTGCCATCTTTTTGTTTTAATAATTGTATTGCGCCAGTGGATACCATACCTAATGCCAGCCAGATTGTCGCTATCCAGTAAATTATTTTATTTCTCTTGGCCATGATACATTATTTTAATTTGCCAACAATATCTTCTATTCTGTTATGCGCCATATTTATGCCTTGCGCAAAGGGTAACTTTAATACCTGGTCGCGCTGAGCAGCAGATTCATATATTACATGCATCCTCAGCCTGCTTGTATCGTCAGTAATTTGCTCAAACTCATATATCTCAAGCTGAACACCCATAGGTGTATTGACCATTTCGAATGTTCTCGTGATTTTTGAATCAGGAACAAATTCATGAATTACGCCATTAAAAACGTGTTTATTTCCCTTTGGGTCAATTGTTTCAAATTGATAACTTCCATGCTTCTTACTCTCTAGTTTCAGCACTTTTGTGCCCATCCATTGCTCTATAATATCCGCTTCAACATAGGCTTTGAATAATAGCTCAATTGGCAAATCAAATTCTCTTGTGATTACAATATCTTGCTTCCCTTCTTCTGCATTAATTTTTGTTTTCTGTTCCATATTATTTTGTTTTATATTTTTTCATTATTGATTCCAATTTATTGAATCTGCTATCCCACATTTGGCGGAATGGTTCTATGAAGTCTGCTATTTCTTTCATCTTTTGAAGATTTAGGTAGTAGTAAATTTCTCTGCCGCTTTGCTGTTGTTCAAGCAGTTCGCACTCTGTGAGGATTTGCAGATGTTTAGAAACTGTTGGTCTTGCAGTATCGAAGTTTGATGCTATTGCACCGGCCGTCATAGCTTGAGAAGCGACCAACATAAGTATTGCCCTTCGTGTTGGATCGGCTATAGCCTGAAAAACATCTCGTCTCAAATTCATTGTGTAGCTATTTGACTACAAATATATGCGTAGCTATTTAACTACGCAAATTTTTTATAAAAATTTACGTATTAGTCAGAACAAGCAACGTTAAAAACGTCTTGGCGCCTGTCGTAAATAATATCAACAATATTTGATGGGAGTATTATGTATAAAGGGAAAGAGCTTATAATACAACTATTTGTCCATAGCAACAGAAGAGCTCTGATGCTGGTAAAACTTGTGACTATGCTATTTAATCTTCTTATATGTCTGAGTAGTTATCACGAATGTCCCAGATGAGTTAAGTTTTGCCTCATCTGGGACATTCGTTATTTCAACTATATCCATTGTATCCGGGTTGTTGGTGTATGCAATGGTTAGCTTAGTCTCTCTTTAGCACCATACAGGTGACTTTCATTGATATGAGTTTGCATAAAATTATGATCCAATTTGAAATTATAACAAATGCAATAAATATGTGCAAATTATGAGCTGTGGCATTCAGTGCCTGATCTATCTATTTATAACTGTTACCCTATATTATCGTAATAGATCAAATCTGTCCAAGTTCATTACTTTATTCCAGGCTGTTACAAAGTCATTCACAAACTTATCAGCCGCATCGGCACTTGCATATACTTCCGCAATTGCACGAAGTTCTGAGTTAGAACCAAATACAAGATCTGCCCTTGTACCTGTCCATTTCGTTTCACCTGTATTTCTATCATATCCTTCATACAGCTCCTTGTCAGCAGTTACAGCTTTCCATGCAGTATTCATATTCAGCAGGTTTACAAAGAAATCATTAGTTAACTGGCCGGGACGTGAAGTAAGAACACCATGAGCAGAGCCATCAAAATTTGTATTTAACACTCGCATACCACCTAATAATACAGTTAACTCCGGTGCGGTAAGAGTAAGAAGATTGGCTTTATCAATCAGTAACTCTTCTGTTGAAACATGGTTTTTTGTTTTGCGGAAATTGCGGAAGCCATCGGCATGCGGCTCCAAGAAGTTTATGGATTCAACATCGGTTTGTTCTTGCATAGCATCCATGCGGCCCGGGGTAAAGGGAACAGTAATAGTATATCCCGTATCTTTAGCTGCTTTTTCGATAGCTGCGCAACCTGCAAGAACGATCAAATCTGCCAGGGAAACCTTCTTGCCTCCTATCTGGGCTGTGTTAAATTCATTTGCTATACCTGACAATTTATTTAATACTTTTCCCAACTGTGGTGGATTGTTTACCAGCCAGTTTTTTTGCGGAGCCAGCGAGATGCGTGCTCCATTAGCCCCACCACGTTTATCTGACCCACGAAAAGTAGATGCGGACGCCCATGCCGTAGAGACTAATTCAGATACGCTTAATCCCGATGTTAATACTTTTGTCTTTAGTTCCTCTATATCATTCTCATCTATCAATATATGATCAACCGCGGGAATTGGGTCTTGCCAAAGCAATTCTTCTTTCGGTACATCTGTACCCAGGTAGCGTGTACGTGGGCCCATATCACGGTGGGTAAGTTTGAACCAGGCCCTGGCAAAAGCGTCTTCAAACTGATCAGGATGTTCCAAAAAATGCCTGGATATCTTTTCATATACCGGGTCAAACCTCAGGGACAGATCTGTTGTTAACATGGTAGGCAGGTGCTTTTTCAAGCTGTCGTATGCATCAGGAATAATGCTCTCTGCATTTTTTGCAACCCATTGATGGGCGCCACCCGGGCTTTTGGAAAGCTCCCATTCGAAGCCAAATAGGTTTTCAAAAAAATTATTACTCCATTGCGTCGGCGTTTTTGTCCAAGTGACTTCCAAACCACTGGTGATAGTATCCGGCCCTTTGCCTGAACCGTAGCTATTGCTCCAACCCAATCCCTGCATTTCCAAGTCTTCGGCTTCAGGTTCTTTGCCTACATGGTCGGCGGTAGAAGCTCCATGAGTTTTACCGAAACTATGACCACCTGCAATCAAAGCAACCGTTTCTTCATCGTTCATGGCCATACGGCCAAACGTATCGCGAATATCCTTGGCAGCTGCAACAGGGTCCGGGTTGCCATCAGGACCTTCAGGATTAACATAGATCAATCCCATTTGTACGGCAGCTAGTGGATTCTCCAGATTGCGGGAATGGGTATCATCGTCCGCATCATCATCTGTCACTAACACACCTTGCCCTTCAATCCCGGGAGATCCATGCCTATAACGAAGATCTCCACCCAACCATGTATTTTCTGCACCCCAATATACAGCTTCGTCCGGCTCCCATACGTCCGCACGTCCTCCGGCAAAGCCAAATGTTTTAAAACCCATAGACTCGAGAGCAACATTGCCGGTAAGAATCATAAGATCTGCCCATGATATCTTGCGGCCATATTTTTGTTTGATTGGCCAAAGCAATCTGCGGGCTTTATCAAGGCTTACGTTATCGGGCCAGCTGTTTAGTGGTGCGAAACGCTGTTGTCCTGCCCCTGCTCCACCACGGCCATCTCCTACACGATAAGTGCCGGCGCTATGCCATGCCATACGGATGAATAATGGGCCATAGTGTCCGAAATCTGCCGGCCACCAATCCTGAACGTCGGTCATAAGTAAATGTAAATCTTGCTTTACTGCTGCAAGATCCAGGGTTCTAAATGCCGAAGCATAGTCAAAGTCTTCGCCCATAGGATTGGACAAAGAAGAGTGTTGGCGTAGTACGTTTAACTTTAACTGGTTCGGCCACCAGTCGCGGTTCCTTGTGCCACCCCCCGCTACATTGTTCTTAATATTACCATTGTGAAAAGGGCATTGGCTGATATCGTTTGGATCGGTTGCCATGTGCTATAATTTTTTAACTATTATGTAAACATTATAAGTTCACTGCCGTCGCAGTATTGAATAATAGACGTCGAACAATGAAAAATTACTGCAATTGGTTTATTTTTTTCATAGTTAAAATCTATCGTCATATCGCAATACAAGGTTTATATGCTATACTTCTCTTAATATCAGAGCGGCAGGTAACCATGTTGGATCAGCATACGATGCATTTCAGTTAGTACCAATGCGATAATCTCCTTCAAGTAGCGCCAACCGAAGAGCAAGGCCAACCCCGTTATTGCCCATTCAGCCATTTCGTAAAGCGTATCTTTTGAAATTAATGAGGCCCATTCCATAATATTGATGATTAAAGTGGTAATGCTTATTTTGTTCCGGTATGCGAGTATTTGCATCAACTCTTTTCTGGTGCTGGCTCAAGTTCAAGTATTGATATAACAAATTAGGCTTGGTGTTGCAAGCATTTACAGGCATCAGGTCACCTCATTTTTATTTTTGCCTTCCTCGCACATAGATACAAAGAAAGTACTTTGCAGCTCCCGAACGTATGAGCTATGTCAGCCATAGTTCTGATATTGGTCATGAAAGCAGGCATCTATTCTATTGATAGTTAATCGTCAAAATTTAATGTGGCAATCGTTCCCTAAAATAACCATATACCCAGGTTCCAGCAACAGCACTTAATATTGTAACGAGTACCGGAAAAGCACCCGTACCCAACTGTGCAAACATAGGCCCAGGGCAGGCACCAGTCATTGCCCAACCCAACCCAAATAACAAGCCACCATATATCTGCCCCTTGTTAAATTTCTTAGGATGAAACTCAATTGCTTCTCCGTAAATTGTTCGAAGTTTAAAACGCTTTATCAACCATACGGATACTATACCTACAAGTACGGCGCTACCAATTACCCCATACATATGAAAACTCTGGAGCCGGAACATTTCCTGTATCCGGAACCAGGATATGATCTCCGCTTTTACGAAAGTGATACCAAATAGCGTACCGACTATGAGATATTTGAGATTGTGATACCACTTATGTGTTAAATGTGATTCATTTATGCACATTGTATCCAGCGCCCTGACCTCATAATCTGTATCAGTAATCATAACTTCATTAGCGATCTTTTTTTCCATATTGCTATAAGCTTAATATTAGAGGTAATAAGAAATTAGCCATTAAAAAACCGCCAATCATAAAACTGATAGTGGCGACAAGTGATGGCCATTGAAGATCGGAAAGTCCCATGATCGAGTGCCCTGACGTGCAGCCACCTGCATATCTTGTACCAAAGCCAACGATAAAACCACCGGCGATCATCAGGATAGATCCACGCCAGGTAAAAAGGCTGCTGAAGGAGAATAGTTCAACTGGCATAAGACTACTATAGTCAGTAACACCATAACCAACCAGTTCCTGCACCAGCTGGGGATGTACCGATATAAGGGATGGAGTTAACAGCCAATGCGCTGATATGATAGCACCGATAATAATGCCTAATACAAATAGCAGGTTCCATGCTTCCTTCTTCCAGTTGTATTTGAAAAAAGGTATGTTAGCAGGAAAACAGGCAGCACAGGCATGTCTCAGATTTGCGGAGATGCCAAAATGTTTATTACCGAGCAAAAGAAGTATAGGGACAGTAAGACCTATGAGCGGTCCGGCGACGTACCATGGCCAGGGTTGTTTAATGATTTCTAACATTATTTATTCAGCTTCTTATTTTATATCCAAAATTCAAAAAAAGGTTATCTTCTGTTATTCGCTTTTCAGCAATAAGTGGCCACCTGTTGATATGCATATAGCCAAGTTCTATCGTACAGCGACGACCAGCATTATACACTGTACTTAAACTTATGCGGTCATGGTCAAACAGGTATGCTTTAGAATGGGCAGTTGTATTTATCAGTATTTCATAAGTTGCGTGAGTATAAAAGCTTGCAGTAAATACATACTGCAAGCCAACCCTGTTCCTAAAGCGCAGCGATTCGTTGCCAAGAGTAAACATCCTGTACTCCAGCGCTTCTCTGCTAACCAGCGATAACTTAGCCTTTAGCGGTTGGCGGAAATCTGCTGCCGCTGATATTCTGTATTCCTGCGATGGCGGGCTGTTATAATCAGCCTCATTTTCAATAATACGGTAAGCACTATACCAGGCAAAGGGGGAAAGACTAAAAACCCATGTTTTGTCCGGACGATAATGTATCCAGGTACGAAAAGAATATAATAGATTTTCCCTAAAAGGATCCATTGAATGTAGTGCATTCTGCCTTCTATCCTGCCCTTCAGCATCAACGCTCCACTGCTTATTAATGTGATAAATAATGGTAACCCTTAGCCAGCTGTTCAGGTGTTGTGCCTGGCTGGCGACACTATTGAATAGCAATATTATCGCTACATAATATTTACTCATGACTACTTACCTGTAATCTTTGCCTGAAAAACCGTCCAAGGGCCACCGTTATATGCTTTAATACCTGCTTTCTCTAATATAGTCACTGCCATACTGCTGCGTGCACCTGAACGACAAACTGTGATAACCGATTTCCCCGAAGCTTTTATTGATTGCAGTTTTGTAGTTATGCTGTCCAATGGAATATTGGTTGAATCTTTAAAATGCCCGGCCTTGTATTCGTCGGCTGTACGAACGTCTAATACCATAGCCCCATCCTGATACAGTTGTTGCAAGTCTGTTTTATTACCTCCGAAAAGATTTTTTATACTTATCATTTTTTATGTTTTTTTGTTATATTTTTTTATAAAAGTGTTGTAGGACAAACATATTCCGTAAGTGGGAATAATCCTGTTTCTTTAATCGCTTTAAAACCCCCTTGTATGTCTACCAGGTTATCAAAGCCCCTTGCTTTTAATATTGATGCGAAAATCATTGACCGATAACCGCTTGCGCAATGCAAATAGTAAGTTTGCTTCTTGTCCATGGATATTATTTGGTCATTTACGGTATCCAAGGGTGCATTTATAACGTCCACCACATGTTCACTTAGATATTCGGATTGCTTTCTGACGTCGATGATATTCACTTTCCCTTTTTGGTACAATTGGTTTAACTCCCTTGCGTTTATGGACTTGATAGTATCTATCTCTTTGCCCGCTGCCTGCCATGCCGCAAAACCTCCTTCGAGATAACCAATGCTATAATCATAACCTACTCTCGACAGTCTGGTTACTACTTCCTCTTCCCGACCAGGTTCGGCGATGATAAGGATCTGTTGTTTTATATCCGGAATAAGTGAGCCCACCCATGGGGCGAAGTTCCCATCGATTCCGATATTAATTGAATTAGGTACAAATCCTTTAGCAAATGTCTGCGGATCGCGCGTATCCAATAAAAGGGCACCGGTTTCATTGGCAGCTGCTTCAAAAGCAAGCGGAGACAATGCTTGCAATCCTCTTTCCAGAACGATGTCAATGCTGTCGTAGCCCTGCTTATTCATCATCACATTCAGCGGAAAGTATGCTGGTGGCGGCATTAGTCCCGCAATAACTGTTTTTATAAATTCTTCTTTGCCCATATCGGACCGCAGTGCATAGTTTGTTGCTTTCTGATGCCCGAGCGTATCCGTGGTTTCCTTACTCATATTTTTTCCACAAGCACTTCCGGCACCATGTGCAGGATAAACTATTACATCGTCAGGCAACGTCATGATTTTAGTTCTAAGAGAATCGAAAAGTGTGCCTGCCAAATCTTCTTTCGTTATGGTTCCTGCTTTCTGAGCTAGGTCAGGTCGTCCCACATCTCCAATGAATAAAGTATCACCCGAGAACAAGGCTACAGGCTTTTTGTACTCATTAAGGAGCAAATAGGATGTGCTTTCCATAGTGTGCCCCGGAGTATGCAATACCCGGATAACTATATTACCAAGTGCGAACTCCTGCCCGTCCATTGCAATAAGTGCGGCAAAGCCCGGTTGCGCATTTGGCCCATAGACGATTGGAGCACCTGTTTTCTCAGCCAGATCAATATGACCTGAGACAAAGTCCGCATGGAAGTGTGTTTCAAATACATAACGGATAGTAGCGTTATCTTTCAAAGCTTTGTCTATATAAGGCTGTACTTCACGCAGTGGATCTATTATGGCAGCCTCGCCGTTGCTTTCAATATAGTAGGCTCCTTGAGCAAGGCAACCCGTATAGATTTGTTCAATTTTCATTGTTAGTATTTTTATACAGCAAAGTTGAGATATCAAAACAGCGTTTTCAGTGACCTAGGTCACAGTCACTATTTTAAAAAGGTTTCTTTTATTAGAATATAGACTCCCATGATCAAGACAAACCATCCAAATACTTTTTTTAATTTGTAGCCGGGTATTTTTTTACCTAATTGGCTACCTACAATAATACCTGCTATTGCAATGGCTGTGATTAGAAGGAGGAAATGCCAATCCATGAACTGATTCCCGATATCACCTGTAAATCCGATCAGCGAGTTGAGTGCGATAATGAAGAGTGAAGTACCAACTGCTTTTTTCATTGGCAATTGTAATAGTAATACCAATGCAGGTATCAATAAGAAACCGCCGCCTGCACCCAATAGGCCTGTTACGAGCCCAATACTAACACCATACAATAATAAGCGAGGTAAAACACGCTTACCAACTGAGGGCACTACAGTCTCTGTACTTCCTCCGCGAATCATGGATATTGCTGCTAACACCATGAGTGCCGCAAACATAACCATTGTAGCTAATGAACGGGTAATTAATATACTACCGATAGAAAATAACACATCAGGAATAAAAGGTATCAGGAACTTACGTGTGAGAAAAACTGTAGTGATGGAGGACACCCCAAATAGCAGTGCTGTTTTTATATCTACGTATCCTTTCTGGTAGTTATTAAAAGCACCTACCAGGCTAGTACTTCCCACAATGAATAAAGAGTATGAAGTAGCTGTTGTCGCATCGAGTTGGAAAAGATATACAAGAACAGGCACAGTAAGTATAGAGCCACCCCCGCCAATTAGCCCCAGTGAAATACCTATGCCTATGGCTGCTATATAACCGATTATTTCCATAAAGCAAAAATGCTGGTAACTATTGTGAAGTTGTGTGACTATTATCACATTTTGTCGAGATCTATGATCTCGATCTGCTGCCGATTCATTTTAATCATGCCTTTGTCCGCCATTTTCTTCATCAACCTGGATATTACTTCACGCGAGGAATTTAGCTCGCTTGCAATCTCGGCGTGAGTAAAAGGGATCAGATTTGTTTTTAGAGTATGCTGATGTTTCTTTAAATAGGAAACCAAGAGCTCGTCCATATTACGAAAGGCAATGTGATCGATAGTGGTAAGCAATTCTTCAAACCGCATGCGATAAGTGCCAAGTACATATTGATACCATGTTTTGTAGTGGGTCATCCACTGATCCATCTTATCTAGCGATACGGATATAACTTCTGTATCCCCAACAGCTTTAGCAGTAAGCTCACTGGTATCTTGTCTGGAGGCACATATCATAGATAATGCACAGGCCTGTCCAGGCTCTATATAATACATAAAAAACTCATTGCCCTCTTCGTCGGTACGGTATACTTTAATCAAACCACTGATGATAATCATCGTTGCCCTGATATACTGACCTGTCTTCATTAGCAGATCTCCGTCCTTAAAATGACGCAGGTTACAGCTAAGCGTCATCTCTAATATTAGTTCCTTTTCAAAAGAAGGAAAAAGGCGGGTTAATTCTGTTTCTGAGAGCATCTACGAAATAACTGAAATTATCATAACGATTTACTACCTATCACCTGAGTATCTTAAGATTTGTATCGTAGATTAAGGTTATTATTAAGAAATACAAAATAAAGAGCAACGATTATTGTGGCAATTGCCGTTACAAAAAAGGTAATAGCAGAACCAAAGTGGAACCACAGTAAACCTGCTACACTACTGGCAAGCATAGTACAAATACTTTGAAAACTCGTAAATGTTCCAATAGCTGTAGCTGTATCTTTTTTATTAATAACATTACTTACCCATGCTTTAGCTATTCCTTCGGTAGCTCCAGCGTATATCCCATATAAAAAGAACAGGATAAGAAATACATACAAATGTGTGGCAACAGCCATTCCCAGATATACTGCTGCAAATATAAACAACCCAAATATGAGTACTTTTTTCAATCCTAAACGGTCAGCTAAAACCCCTAACGGATAAGAAACAACAGCATAAACTAGATTATAGAAAATATAAATGCCAACAATTACCGTATCACTATACCCTGCATCTTTAATTTTCAGTAATAAGAAAATGTCTGAACTATTAAACAGTGTAAATATGAGTAACCCTATCGTAATTCTGCGATACAAAACGGGGCTTATTTTCCAATATTTCAAGAAATCCAGAAAATAGGTTTTTATTCTTTTGCCTTTGGGTGGCGGATTTTTCTCTTTCAATAAGTATGTGAATGCAATAGCAATAATTCCGGGCAGGAATGCCAATAAAAATAATAATTTATATTGCCTGGGATGAAAGTAAAGAAATATCAATGCTATCAATGGGCCTGCAACAGCTCCTAATGTGTCCATAGCACGATGAAAGCCAAATACCGTTCCCTTTGTTTCAGAAGTAGCTTCATCAGATAACATTGCATCTCTTGCTCCAGTTCTAATTCCCTTGCCTAAGCGGTCTGTTGTTCTCACAGCAAAAATCCACAATGGGAATCTAAAAAATGACATCATTGGCTTAGAAATAGCACTTAGAAAATAACCCAAACGAACAAAAGGTAATCTTTGGCCGAGATTATCGGATAAGTTTCCAAAATACCCTTTGCTAAAACCTGCAACAGCTTCTGCGAAACCTTCTAAAATTCCGATGATAACAATAGAAAATCCAATGCTTTTTAGATAAATAGGCATTACAGGATATAGCATTTCGCTTGCGACATCCGTAAATAAACTCACCAATGATAAAACCCAAATAGTTCTAGTAATGATTCTCATTTTATGAAAGTACAAATATAGGCATCAACCTCCCTTGGGGTTGGTGATTGTTATTTTGTAGATCGCTTTTCGTCCAGTGCTTTTTGTGCTTCAATTATTATTTCTTTTAACTCCTTTTCATCCAGATCAGCATTCAAATTGTTTATAGCCGATGAATCTGAGGTATTAATTTTATTGGCCTCATCGCGTGCCTTACGTTTGAAATAGCCACGAAGAAAATAATTACCCTGAAGCGCTTTCATATTTTCGCTGAAACCATCTGCTGCTTCCTGTATAGTTAGCATAGATGCATTTGCCGTACGGACAGTTGTCTCAAGACCATTGGAAAGTGAATCCGTATAAATAAGGCTGCCTAATGAGCCGTTACCAGATCGTATCTGTGCAGCTATACCTGCTAGCGAACCTGTAATATTCTGCGCATTTTTTGCTGTTCCTTCAAGGCTCTTTGAAAGGTCATCGGTATACAACAGTTTACTAATTGTACCATTGCCTTCTCTTATGGCTATTGCCATACCGGCTAGTTCACGGGTTATAATCTCAGCGTTATCAGCAACATTGGTGAATTTAGATATTACTTTATCAAAATCAATCGGATTGACAGTCATAATACGTGATCCATCCTTTAATAATCGCACTTCGTTAGATGAGCCAGGGCTGATGGTAATTAGTTTATCGCCCATTAATCCATCAGATCCTATAGTAGCTAAAGCATCGGCTTTAATAAATGGCCTTACCTGCCCTTTCATACGCATATCCACCATTATAGTAGTGTCCGACACGATTCTTATATCTTCTACCGTACCTACGTTTATGCCTGCAAAACGGATGTTGTTACCAACATCCAGACCGCCAACATTATTGAAAGACCCCTTGATTATAAAGGTATCACCAAACATATTCTTTTTACTGCCGATAAGAAAAATACCTGCAACAAAAAGCAATATGCCAACCACAGTAAATATCCCGATCTTAATTTTTTGTCCAACCGATGTTTTCATGATAATCTATTTAAAGAAAGAACGAACCAGTTCATCCGGTCCGTTTTCCAATTGTTCATAATTTCCTTCCGCAATAAATTTCCCTTCGTTCAATACAAGCACTCTGTCAGCAGTTATCTTTGCACAAGCCATATCGTGCGTTATAATTACCGATGATGTCTGGAACTTTTCCTGCATCTCCAGCATGAGCTTACTGATCTCGCGCGATGTGATGGGATCAAGACCTGTAGTCGGCTCATCGTAGAGCATTATTTCAGGTTTTAATATCAGCGTACGGGCAAGCCCTACTCTTTTACGCATACCGCCAGAAAGGCTGGAAGGCATTTTGTCAATTGCATCCAGCAAACCTACACCTTCAAGTACTTCTTCTATCCGCTGGCGTATTTCCTCCTTGTCTTTCAGTTTCAATACACGTGTTAATGGAAATTCAAGATTTTGCTCCACTGTCATCGAATCATAAAGCGCACCGCTTTGAAAGAGAAACCCTATTTTAATACGTAAGGCTTTCAATTCTTCTTCTGAAAGATCTTTCACTTCCCTACCAAATATGTTGAGGCTACCTGAGTCTTGCACCAATAAGCCCACCATACATTTTATCGATACGGACTTGCCAGACCCTGATTTACCTAATACAACAAGGTTTTCTCCTTTAAACAGATCCATATTCAGATCTGACAAAACTTCTTTGGTACCAAACGACTTTTTTAAATTGCGAATAGTAACTACGGTTTCAGCTCGACCACTTTCATGGGCAAGACCTTGTTTATTTAATATGGTCTCATCTGTCATGTAGATTAATTATAGGCGAATACTGAGGTTAATTGAACTGCTATTGCATCAAGTAAAATAATCCAAAGCGAAGCTGAAACGACAGCAGAATTAGCTGCTATACCTACACTTTCAGTACCTCTATCAGAATTATAACCTTTATAACAACCGACAAAGCCTATAGCAAAACCAAAAAATATTGTTTTAATAACTGCAGGTATAATATCTGCAAAACCAAGCGATGAGAATGCCTTATTAAAATAGAGCTTGATGTTTACTACATTATTGATGTTGGAGGCGGCAAACCCACCTATCAGGGCAAGAGCATCTGCCATTAAAGTAAGCAGCGGGATCATAATAATACAGGCAAGTATCCGGGTAACCACGAGGTATTGTATAGGGTTAGCGCCGGAAACCTCCATAGCATCAATCTGCTCACTCACTTTCATGCTACCCAATTCAGCACCTATACTGGATGATATTTTACCAGCACATATCAAGGCAATGATGACAGGGCCAATTTCACGTATAATTGAAATAGCTACCATACTTGGCACAAAGCTCTCCGCACCAAATTCCTTCAGCGTTGGTTCTGATTGAAGCGTTAAGACAAAACCGAGAATAAAACCTGTAATAGCTACAAGTGAAATGGATTTATATCCAATAATAAAAGACTGGCGTATGAATTCATTCCACTCAAACCCGCTACGAAATATATTACGGGCAAAACCACCCATAAAAACAATTTGGTCGCCCGCAGCAATAAAACTGTTGGCCCATTTACCTGGTGCTGATCTACTCATATACAGTGATGATACGTTTAGAAAAGCAGATGTAAGGATTGAAACTGAGCCTTGTGTTAGGAGTTGGAAAAATAACAGGTGCACTAAACGTAGCTACTGAAGGTACACTATTTAAACAACATATAGTGCCTGGCATTTAATTGTAGTAGCATTCCTGAAATCAACTGCGACCTGTAACCTGATTATCATCCAAAGCCTTTCCCACCCATTTAAAAAAAATAGTGGGGTTAGTCTTTAGATGCCTAGCGTGCTATAAGACCACCGTCAATCACCAGTTCTGCACCAGTCATGTAACTAGATTCATCAGAGGCGAGAAACAAAGCGCCATTAGCAATTTCTACAGACTGCCCTATTCTTCCTAAAGGACACATATTGCGAATGATCTCCTGACTTTCCGGCACAGAAGCCAGAAATTCGGTCATAGGCGTGAGTACGCCGCCTGGATGAATCGAATTCACACGTATATTATATTTGGCAAATTCCACTGCTTGATCTTTGGCCAACAGTCTCAACCCACCTTTAGAAGCCGTGTAAGCCGGCCCATTGCCGCCTACCATCCCAGCTATGGATGCGATATGAATAACGGAACCACCATTTGCCTGCCGCATATATGGCAAACAAACCTGCGATCCAATAAATGGCCCGGTTAGGTTAATAGCGATAACTTTTTGCCATTGCTCATCCGTAGTAGTTTCAGTCGTGGCTCCGGGTGGATAGATGCCTGCATTGTTGACCAATATATCTATCTTTCCAAAGCGTTTTACAGCAAAGGCTGCTACTGCTTCCCAATCCTTACGGGAAGTGACATCATGCACCATATAGTCAATTTCAAGACCCTGCTCTTGCGCCAATCGTACCCATTGTTTCAGCTTGTCTTCCTGGAGATCGGTAGCAATAACACGGGCACCTTCGCTGGCGAACAACCGTGCTTCTTCTGCACCCATTCCGCCGGCGGCTCCGGTTATAATAGCTACTTTATTGCTTAGTCTGTACATATTATTTCATTTAGAACAAACCTACAATAGGCGCATCTGAGGAAAGATGATCATAATTTACACCTTAAATGACTTTGGTCATATACGGTATAGCTACAACACTATATTTGCAGACATGTCTGCTACTAGAGCCTGAAGGTGTACTATTTCAACATGATCCATAACAACCACCTTATACCATGTAGGCGCATAATGATCGTCCGGTACAAGCCCATGCGCCTGCGCTATTCCTTTGTCTATAAACGCTGCTTTAATAGCAATGATGTTCATACCAGGTTGTCGGAAATATGGGATCTGCATTTTCATAAGTTGTCCGCAGAGCCAGTCAGTTCGGTAGAGAAGTTTGTTTATTTTCTCCAGCCATCCGTGCGGCCCGTAGGTCATCAAAATCATCCAGATAGCCACTGCGTTAGCCCCGGACCTACTACCACTAAGCGTTGAATCTGCACCATTAACATAGCTGGCCATAGCGGTATGTACGTAGTCCATAAGTCCTTTTTTGCAAAGAAATATTCCGGTTCCATAAGGTGCCTGTAGCATTTTATGCGCATCCAATGTTATCGAACTAACATGAGGATGAAGGAAGTTTATAGCATTAGCCTCGATGCTAAACGGATAAATAAACCCACCAAATGCAGCATCGAGATGCATTTTGAACACAATCTTATGTTTCAGCATTGTTAGTGCATAGGTGTCGGGATCGTCCATGCTGCCGAACATAGTTGTACCGGCGTTGGCAATGATGATAAAATACCGGATACCTTTTGAAAGCGCTTTCTTAACTAGTTCATCTAATATTTCAGGGTCAAGCACGCGGGTACGGGGCGATACTTTTGCCTGATATAATGAAAGATGCAGCAAATCTGCCGCTTTTGCAACCGAGTAATGTGTATCCTCAGAGCAGAGTATGGCGATCTGGTCATGGGTGGCCTTGTGTTCCTTCATAAACAGGTTACGATATATCCATACGGCCTGGATATTAGCTTCGGTTCCACCAGCTGTTACATATCCGTCACAGCTTTCTTCCTGTGCCTTGAATACATCCACGCTTAATAACGAGATGAGTTCCCGTTCCAGTTCTTGGGTGCCTTTAAAAAAATGTTCAGATGTTCCTGATGTGTGATAGCCGATATGATTCGGATTTTGTATATAGGTTCTCAGCAGTGGTGCATCAGAGAGAAAGCTGGCCTGGTCGTAAAAAACAAGGGGATCAAGCCGGGAAGCTGGAATACCCAACGAAAGGCTTTGTTTGTAGTCGATGTTATCTTTGAGCGCCTGTGTTATCCGCTCGTCCTGAGCTGCTGCCGACAATTTTCTCCAATATTTCATATTGTGTCAGATAGAATGGCAAAAGTATCTGATAGCCAATACGGTGCACTGATTTTGCTCATTATTGGGGTTGACTTTCGTCATTATGGAGTCGTAGGCACATAGTATTTAAGCGTTAGCGTAAGTATCATTTAAGCTCGTTTCTTGAGAGCAGCCAATGTAAAGGAGCTAAAGAAGGAACGTAACCGCTGATAATCTTCAGCATCGCTACAAAGGGGATGAACAGGATCATGCCGGAAACGCCCCAAAGAATACCGCCTGCAATAATAGCTACCAATGTAGCCCAGGTGCTTACATTAAGTTGTGCGCCTACCACTTTCGGAAAAATGATATTCCCCTCCAAATATTGTACAAAGGTAAAGACTGCAATTACGGCTATTGGTAACCATGGTGTCCCAGTGCTGATAAATGCCAGAGACACCGGTAGCGCCGCGCTGACTATGATCCCGATGTATGGAATAATCGTCATGATAGCCGTCAGCATACCAAAGAGAATCGCATGCTCCAAACCCAACCCTAACAAGCCAATGCTGTTTAATATCCCTACAATCAGATATACAAGCACCATACCTTTGATATAGCGGTGGTAGGTAAGAACCAACTCTTGCAGTGCGGGAGCGATGTTATCCTTTTTATCTGGAAGCAACTTGTATATAAACTGTACAAATACCTTTCTGTGGTAGAGGAATAGCGCAGCATAGATGGGAATAAGAAACAGCGAGAAGAGGGTTCCCGCAACGGCGCTGATAGTCAGTTGCAGCCAGCTACCAATATGGTCGGCGCCACTCTCCAGACTGCGTTGCAGCCATTGTTGCTGAGTCTCCTGTGGCAACGACCATTCCGATGCCAGCCATGTACTGAAAGACCCCGTTAGTGGTTTCAACTTTGCAGCAAGCATTGGGATATCCTGGCGAAAAACTGCGAGTTGCCATCCAAGTAGCAGCACCAGCGCTGCGAACAGTAGTACTACAAAAGATAAAGTAAGCAAAATGGCCAAATTGCGGGAACAACCTTTTCTTTCCAGCCAACGGCAAGGTGGGAACATAACGATGGCGATCAACAGGCCGTAGCTCATTGGGATAAAAAGACTTTGCCCAAAATAAAGAATAGCCATCAATGCCAGGAAGGCTATGATATATAGAGCGGTATTTTGCGCCTTTCCTAAAGTTTCGAGTTTAGGTATCATAGTGTAATAATAGTTTGTTTATAGAGGCTGGCCGATGACGCCGGTAAGCAGATAGTGTGACATTTATCAGTGTGTCGGTCTATCGCGGTAGTAGCGATACCTGCAGAATTCCAGAATGGGCTTTGAATCATTATCACGAATGCTTTGAAGGGGATTACCACAGTCGTCCTGAACAAGAATGACTGTGGAGTGGATAAAAGACAAATGTTTTTGATAGTCTGATGTTGTCATTAATATAGTATCCTGACGGTAGGCATAGGTCGTTAGTAATATTTTAGCAGAGGTATCACTTCCGGCCTCATAGGTTTGCAATAACTGGCCTTGTTCATTGAACCTGTAGCCATAAGATAATGTTGGTTTTGCATGAAAACTTCCTAACCTGCTATCGTACGGAAACAAGTACTGAACATAATACAATGGCTCTATCCATCGGATCTGTTGTATGTCCCTTTTATAACCGTTGCGATCACAAACAATAGAGAGTAGTTTATCGTCATCGTATCGATACGTCCAGTTTAAGATGACCATGTCTCGGTAATACTCAGTTACATGCGTGTAGTAACCACGAGTGTTGAAAGATTCAATTTTGGTGTATAAAAGAGAGTCTGCTGCCCAACCCTTGCCGGTATTGGTGGCAGTATAATATTCGGTTGTAATCTCTTCCACGTCGTTGTATATACCACGTTTAAGTAAATCCGGTATTTCATCAAAGGACACACAATGTTGTGCTGAAGCAGCACTTGTGATCAACTGGGTCACCAAGATTAATACTATCCACTTCAAGCCAGTGTTGTGATTCATTTATATTTTGTTCTTTTTGTGTTAGTTTATGTCAGCGAGTCGCGCTACAGATAGCACAACTTTGCTGCGCCTTTGATGAAAGATTTAGACAAGGTCTCCGGTAATGTTTAAAACTGCTGCTGTATCCATTTGTTTTAAGGCACAATCAGAATTATTGATTTTTTGCATACCACAAAACTACTTTTGAAGCTAAGCAAGGGCACTGACAGCGGATAGTTGCCTTGCTGACTTTGGTCACCTTGTTTGTGGATTAGCTGCCAAAACGCTCCTGGTAAGCACGCTCCAATGACTCCCGGTGTTGGGGATCAGCAATGCTGATTAGTAGCTTAGCCCGTTGGTCCATATTCTTACCATAGAGATTGACTGTGCCATGCTCGGTTACTACATAGTGCACATGACCACGGGTGGTGACTACACCTGCGCCAAGCTTAAGCATGGGTACAATCCGCGAGATACCTTTGGTTGTTACAGAAGGCATTGCAATAATTGGTTTACCACCTTCGGAAAGAGAGGCACCCCGCATATAGTCCATCTGGCCGCCGATACCTGAATATTGATAGGTACCAATAGAATCAGCGCATATTTGCCCTGTCAGGTCTATTTCGATAGCACTATTGATGGCTACAACTTTCGGGTTTCGGCGTATAACAGCTGTGTCATTAACGAAAGCGACATCCATAAAAGCTATCGAAGCGTTATCGTGCACAAAATCATATACTTTGCGAGTGCCCAAAACGAAGGTGGTTACGATCTTGCCTGGCCTTACTTTTTTATATTCATTGGTTACCACTCCTGCTTCCACCAATGGTATCAAACCATCAGAGAACATCTCTGTGTGGATGCCAAGCCCCCTATGTGTGGACAAATTATGCAGTACAGCGTCGGGTATAGCGCCGATACCCATTTGCAATGTAGAACCATCATCAATGAGGGAAGCGACATGCCAGCCAATTTTTACCGAACGGGTGTCCAGATGTTGGGCGTAATTAATCTCAGGTAGCTGCTGTTCCTCCCATACCATAGCAGTGAACCGGGATATGTGTACCTGACCATCGCCATGGGTACGTGGCATGAGAGGGTTCACTTGCGCGATAATAATTCCGGCTGATCTCACAGCGCTAATGGCGGCATCTACCGAGGTGCCTAAGGAGCAGTAGCCATGAGCATCTGGTGGTGATACATGAACCATGGCGACGTCCAATGGCAGTACGCCCTGTTCGAACATCCGGGGTATCTCGCTAAGGAATACAGGTACATAGTCCCCTGCTGTGCCGTTAACCCAGCCACGTACATTTTCGGAAACAAATAAGGAATTCAGGCGAAAGCTTCGAAGCACCTCGGGGCGGTCCCAATCCAGGTGACCCTGCAAACTAATGGAAACCAGTTCAACGTCCACTAGCTCCCCTGCCCTCTCGAGCATAGCTGTCACCAATGCCAATGGTGTTGCGGCACTGCCATGTATAAAAACACGACTGTGGCTCGTCAGATGGGCTACTGCCTGTTGCGCAGTCACATAGGTGTTGTTCATAATTACAAAAGTACAAAGAGGTATTGTTGGAAGCATGACCAAAATCATTTGATGGTTGGTGGTTGGTCATACCTGACAATAGAAGGTCATAATAATTTCGTTGTATGAAGACTAGCCATTTGCAATACGATACACTTTCCCTTCAGGAGTTATCGGAAACATTGCACCTGAATTATTATGATATTTTGTCGGCAATGGCTACGCAAGCTATGGTACGCCTGCAGGAATTGAAAATGACAGATATACACCAGACAACGCGGCAATATACTGATATCTGTGAGGAAGTACTGGCCTGTATTTACCAATACCTGCATGAATGCAGGCAAGAATTGCTCCCATACTTGAAGGAGTTGCACGAGAAGGATGTAAGTGGACATAATTGTAGTACCTGTCAGGGTGGATGTGATATTCGTCATCAGTCTCATCTGATGCATCTGGAGCAGTCTCACACGCAGCTGCATAAGCTGCTATATGAGCTGCAGTCAGCGGCTTTACCTTTATATAGCAATCTCGCCTTCCCCGCTATCTACCGTAACCTTCGCGATGAGATGCTTCTGATTGACACAATCTTGCGCGAGCTTTTTCATATTGAGGAGGCTAATATGATACCCAAGATTCTGCAATCGCAGAAAAAGATTAATGTTCATGAGTATTGAGACAATGTACGAGGCTACGAAGAAAAAAACGGTGAAGTCTGTACAGACAAATTGTTATCACTGCGGCACTGTTTGTATCCAAACCCGGATCCATTATGAGGAAAAGGTGTTCTGCTGTGAAGGCTGTAAACTTGTTTATGAGCTGCTGGAACATAATGGCATGTGTAACTTTTATGAGCTACAGTCGCATCCTGGGCTGAGCCAGGTAAAAGCAGTCCGCCAGGATAAATATAGTTACCTCGACAATCCGGCTATTGCCAAACCATTGTATCATTTCGATGATGGTAAGCAGGCTTCCGTTACTTTCTTCATTCCGGCTATTCACTGTAGTTCCTGTATGTGGTTACTTGAACACCTTTACAAGATCAACCCCGCTATTATTGATAGTCGTATCCAGTTTGCTGACAAAAAGGTTACCATACGTTTTATGCATAGCGGCATCACCCTTCGAGAGGTTGTTGAGATGCTAGCCACTATTGGCTATGAACCGCTGATTACATTAGACGATAATAGTGCAAAAGCATCAGTCGGAATCGATAAAAGCCGGTTATACAAACTGGGGGTGGCAGGTTTTTGCTTTGGCAATATCATGCTGATGAGCTTTCCGGAATATCTATCCGGCGCGCAAGGACTGGAGCACCAGTATGCACTGTTGTTTCGGGTGCTTAACCTGATCTTGTCGATTCCTGTGGTTTTCTACGCTGCAGGAGAATTTTTCACCAATGCCTTGGCCGGGCTACGGCAAAAGGTGCTTAACATTGATGCCCCCATTGCACTGGCAATACTAATCACTTATAGCAGGAGCATCTACGAGATAATTTCCGGAAACGGCGGCGGTTATCTCGACAGTATGAGTGGTATTGTATTTTTCATGCTGGTTGTCCGTGTAGTTCAGGATCGGGTTTATCGCAACTTGACCTTCTACCGCGATTACCGGGCTTATTTCCCGATGGCGGCAACAGTGGTGGATAACGGGCATACATACAGCAAGGCTATCACGGAACTTGAACGTGGGGATATTGTAAGGGTCTATCATCAGGAAATCATACCGGCGGACGGCATCCTTACAACTGGCAATGCACATATCGATTATAGTTTTGTAACAGGCGAGAATGAACCTGTAGCCGTAGTACCAGGTGAACGATTATTTGCCGGCGGACGGCAAACTGGAGAGTTACTGACCATGGAGGTGAGCAAACCCGTTAATTCCAGCTACCTCACCTCTCTTTGGAATCATGGCAGTTTTTCTAGGGATAAACAGGCAGTAAATGAGAAGAAAAGTGTGATTCATTTGCTTAGCAAATATTTCAGCCTGGTACTCTTCAGCCTTGCCGCACTGACGGCATTATACTGGTGGAGGTATAATCCTGCCATGATCCTGCCAAGCGTATCTGCGATGCTAATTGTGGCATGTCCGTGTGCTTTGTTACTTACTGCTACTTATACTAACGGCAACCTTCTGCGTATCTTCTCCGACAATGGACTTTACTTACGTGATGCTACTGTTATTGAACAACTGAGCAGTATTCAGGAGTTGGTTTTCGACAAAACGGGCACCTTGACTGTAAGTGGGAACCACTGCCGGCAGTATGGTGCTACTTTTGATGAAGCCACATTACAGCTTATCTATAACGTAGCCTGCGCCAGCAACCATCCGAAAAGCCGGCAATTGACAATGTTTACGGGCAATTGGCCGAAGCTGGTACTCCAGCACTGGAAAGAGCAACCCGGTAAAGGTATTACCGCTTGTTATGAAAACCATCAGGTCCGGATCGGCAGTGCTGACTGGGTAGGTGTAGCGGGCGATGCTGAAGTTTATATAAGGATTGATGACCAGATAACTGGTCTAAGCTGGGAACCGGAGTTGAGAAATGGTGCAGCTGAAATGTTATATGCATTGAAAAAAGATTACCATCTTTCTTTGCTCAGCGGGGACAACAATCGGCATGCGTCTTTCCTTAAACCCCTGTTTGACGGCGGTAAACTGTTGTTCTATCAGCAGCCGGCAGATAAGCTACATTACATTGCCAACCGCCAGGGGCGCGGTTATAAAGTGGCAATGATAGGCGACGGACTTAACGATGCAGGTGCCTTGCAGCAAAGTGACGTGGGCATTACCTTGGCGGATGATATCAATAATTTCAGTCCAGCTTGCGACGCGATATTAAGTGCTGAACAGCTAACATTGCTGCCAGCACTGCTTCAACTAGCGCGACAAAGCAAGGTCATCATTCGGTTGAGCTTTATTATATCAATATTATACAATATCGCAGGTCTCGTTCTTTCTATGCAAGGATTGATGAATCCTATGATCGCGGCTATCCTTATGCCAGCCAGCACGTTAACTATTGTATTGATCACCACAGGTGCCAGCAACCTCCTGGCTACGCGGTTGGGATTACAATGGCGGAAAAAAATGCAGGCA